>DASQFO010000226.1:0-2010 GCA_035633095.1 Allosphingosinicella sp.
TCTCGGGCGGCAGGCCGCGGGCGATCATCTTGTCGGGGTGGTTGGCGCGCACCAGGTCCCGCCAGCGCGCGCGGATCGTCGGCAGGTCGGCGTCGCGCGGCACCCCCAGCACCTGCCAGGGATCGGGCGCCCGCCCCGCCACGTGGCGAGCCTGGATGCAGGCGAAGGCGCGGGTGGGGATGCCGAAGATCTCGGCGACGCGCCCGAGGAAATGTTCCTCGTTTTCGTGATAGCGCCCGTCGGCCAGCGCGATGTCGAACAGCCCCTCGAGAATGTCCTCGAGCACCTGCGGCTGATCGCGGAACATCCGGGCGATCCGTCTGGCGTAGGCGTCGAAGCCGGCGATGTCCTGGCGGGCAAGGTTGAAGACCCGCGCCGCCGCCGCTTCGTCCTGGGGCGCGATCTGGAATACCTGGCGAAAGGCGGCGACCTCGACCGGCCTGACCCGCCCGTCGGCCTTGGCCATCTTGGCGCCGAGGCTGATGACCGCGATGGTGAAGGCGACGCTGCGCTCGGGCGGGGTGGGCGGACGCTCGAACAGCGCGAGCAGGCTTTCGCCCTTGGCGACAAGGGCGCTGAGCGCGTCGGTGATGCGGGTCCAGATCGACATGGGCGACAGGCTAGAGCGATTTCCAATCGGATGGAATCATCTGATGACTCGGAAATCGCGGAAAATCAAAAGGCTGGAGCGGCCGATCCGATTCAGTCGGATCGGAATCCGCTCTAGCAGGCGCGCGCGCCGCGCAGCAGGCGATTTGCCGCGCCTCAAAGCGGGCGCTGCATCAGCACCAGCTCGTGCCAGGCGTCGAACTTGCGGCCGACCTCGGGCATCCGGGCGACTTCGCGAAAGCCGAGCGCCGCGTGAAACGCGAGCCCCTCCGGGTTCGCGGCCGAGATCGCCGCGACCAGCACGTGCGCGCCCCGCGCGCGCGCGGCGTCGCAGAGCCTTGCCATCAGCCGCCGCCCCAGGCCGCGCCGCTGCGCCGCGGGGGCGAGCAGGATGGTATGCTCCTGGGTATGGGCATAGCCGGGTCCGGCGCGGAACTGGGCGAAGGTCGCAAAGCCGAGAAATTCCCCCGCCTCCTCCGCCACCAGGAACGCGCCCGGGCGCGTGGCGATCAGCCCCGACACCTCGGCCTCGGGCTTTTCGCTGGAATTGAAGGTGACCAGCGTGTCGCGGATGATGTGGTTCCACAGGCCGGCGATTGCGCTTGCATCACCGGGTTCGGCATGTCTGATTGTCGCCATCGCGAATGATCCTCGGTCCGTGGCCGGTGCTTTACGTGCCGCGCGACAGGCTGTCGAGGGCGGCCGAGGGATGGCATGACGGCCTGGGATTTCTGGATCGACCGCGGCGGCACCTTCACCGATATCGTCGCCCGCGATCCCGAGGGCGCGCTGCGCCGCGCGAAGCTGTTGTCGGAGAACCCCGAGCAATACGCCGATGCCGCGCTGCATGGCATCCGGTCGTTCCTGGAGCTGGACGCCGCCGCGCCGATCCCGGCGGCGCGCGTGGCCAGCGTCAAGATGGGCACGACGGTCGCGACCAATGCGCTGCTGGAGCGCAAGGGCGAGCCGCTGGTGCTGGCGACGACGCGGGGCCTCGGCCAGCAGCTGCGGCTGGCCTATCAGAACCGGCCGCGGCTGTTCGACCGGCGGATCGTATTGCCGGAAATGCTCTATTCGCGGGTCATCGAGGCGCGCGAACGCGTGCGGGCGGATGGCACGGTGGAGGTTCCGCTCGACGAGGGCCACCTGCGCGAGGGCCTGGTCGTGGCGAAGGCGGCGGGGCTCAACGCCTGCGCGATCGTCTTCGTGCACGGCTATCGGCATCGGGCGCATGAGGCGCGGGCGGCGGAGATCGCGGCGGAGGTGGGCTTCGCGCAGGTCTCGGTCAGCCACCGGGTCAGCCCGCTGATGAAAATGGTTGCCCGCGGCGACACCACGGTGGTCGATGCCTATCTGACCCCGATCCTGCGGCGCTATATCGACCGGGTGGCGGCGGCCTTC
>DASQFO010000227.1:0-2757 GCA_035633095.1 Allosphingosinicella sp.
GATCTCGCAGCGCCGCCTCTCGCCGCCCGACAGCGCCATGGCGGGGGCATCGCGGAGCTTCTCGATATGGAATTCCCCGAGCAATTGCTCGAGCCTCGCCGCGCGCGCCGCCTTGTCGGGCTCGGCCACTTCGAGCACCGCCATGATGTTCTGGGAGACGGTGAGGCCGCGGAAGATCGAGGTTTCCTGCGGCAGATAGCCGAGCCCCAGGATCGCGCGGCGGTACATGGGCAGGCCGGTAATGTCCTCGCCGTCCAGAAGGATGCGGCCGCTGTCGGGCTTCACCAGGCCCATGATCGAATAGAAGCAGGTCGTCTTGCCGGCGCCGTTGGGGCCCAAGAGGCCGAGCACCTCGCCGCGGTCGACGCCGAGCGAGACGTCGGTCAGCACCGCCTTCTTGTCGTAGGACTTGGCGATCGAGACGACCGAGAGGCCATGGTCGAGCGCGCCGATCGCCGCCTCGGCGCCGGGCCTGTCGATGGCGATCGTCTCGTTCATTCCTGCTCCGCTTTCCCCCTGGCCAAGTTAGGCGATCCGCCGCGCGGTCACAACTGGCAAGCTTTATGCATGGGAAAAGCCGTGCGCCTTCGTCAATTGCCCTGGCGCCGCGGCACGGTGAAGCGGCCGGTGACGCGGCCGCCGCTCGCCTGGGCGGCACCGCCGTCCATCACCGCGCGGCCGCTGTCGAGATCGAGGACGAGCCGGCCGCCCTGGACGCGGTTGGCGCCCTGGGTCAGGGTCACCGCGCCGATCATGGTGACCAGGCGCCGGTCGAGGTCGTAAATGGCGAACTGGCTGCGGGCGGTCTGGGACGGCGTCTGGAGCGTCACCCCGCCGCTCGCCTCGAGCCGCTTGATGGCGATGCCCCCCTGGTTGGCGTAAGCGACGGTGACCCGCGCCGCGGCCAGCTGGAGGTCGCCCTGGCGCGCGACGACATTGCCTGAGAAGATGGCGCGGTCGGCGCGGTCCTGGACCTCGATCCGGTCGGCGGCGACGTCGACCGGGGCATTGCTGTCATGGCCCTTCAGGGCCGAACCGCCCCGCTGCCCGGCCGCAGGCGCGACGGCGAGCAGCGGCAGCAAAGCGAGAAGGAGGAAGCGCTTCACCCCGCTCATCTGATGCCGCCCTGCGCGATATGCAAGCGCGCGCGCCCGGTCAGCACAACGGTGCGGCCGGGAAGGTTGGCCTCGAGCCGGTTCGCCGAAAAGCGCCCGAGCGGCATCACGCCCTCGACCGCGCCGCGGCTCTTCAGGGTGCCTGCCCTTAGATCGACGTTCACGTCGTGGGTGCGCATCCGGTAGCCGTTGGCGGCCGAGAACAGGATCGGCCCGACCACGTCGACATTGTCGTTTTCCATATTGTAGCGGGCCCGGCCCGCTTGCAGCCGCGCCGGGCCGTTGTCGAGCTGGATCCGGGCGCTCATGTCGCTGATCTCGACCACCGGATTGGCCGAGGTCGCCTGCAGCGCCGAGCGGGCGGAAAGGACGAACGGCCGGCCCTCATTGTCCTGCCCGCGATACCGGGCGGCGGTGACCCTGAGCCGCTCCTCGGCGGTGCCGACCTTGTTCTTGTCGAGCAGGAAGCTGACGTCCTGCTTGTCCTCGAGCGGCGAGAAAGCGAGGAAGGCGAGCACCACCCCGATCAGCGCCGGCAGCGCCAGCTTGAGAATGCGGACGACCCGATCGTGGCTGCCGCCGGGCGCCGCCCAGCCGCGCTTCTGGACGCGGTCGCGCTCGGCAAGCTCAGACATGGGCGAAGATGTCCTGCTCCGCCCAGCCGGCGAGATCGAGCACGGCGCGGTGGGGCAGGAAATCGAAGCAGGCCTGGGCCAATCGGGTCCGCCCCTCGCGCTCGAGCCGGACGTCCAGCTTTTCCTTAAGCGCGTGGAGATAGCGCACGTCCGACGCGGCATAATCCTTCTGCGCGTCGGAGAGATCGGGCGCTCCCCAGTCGGAGCTTTGCTGCTGCTTGGAGATTTCCTGGCCGAGCAGCTCCTTCACCAGATCCTTGAGGCCGTGCCGATCGGTATAGGTGCGGATCAGGCGCGACGCGGTCTTGGTGCAATAAGCCGGCGCCGCCATCACCCCGAGATAGGCCTGGATCGAGGCGAGGTCGAAGCGGGCGAAATGATAGAGCTTGAGGCGGCCCTGATCGGCGAGCACGGCCTTGAGGTTCGGCGCGGCATAGTCGCTGCCGGCGCCGAAGCGGACCAGATGCTCGTCGCCGCGCCCGTCGCAAATCTGGACCAGGCAGAGCCGGTCGCGCGCCGGTTGCAGGCCCATCGTCTCGGTGTCGACGGCGACGGGGCCGTCGCCCAGCACGCCCTGCGGCAGGTCTTCCTCGTGGAAATATACGGTCATGGCGCCTCCGAGATAGGGGAAAGGCCATGAAGGCTCAATGCGCGATGCGTTGCGAGGCGGGGTCCGGGCTTGATCGGCGCGCGCGGGAGGCCGTACAGGGTCTCTTTGCAACGCTCGAAAGCCCGCCTCATGCCCGGTGGTCTCGCCGCCCTCCTCGACGACGTTGCCGCCATCGCCAAGCTCACCGCCGCCTCAATCGACGATATCGGCGCCGCCGCGGGCCGTGCGGGCATGAAGGCCGCCGGCGTGGTCGTCGACGACACGGCGGTGACGCCGCGCTATGTGACCGGCTTCACACCCGATCGCGAGCTGCCGATCATCTGGCGCATCGCAAAGGGATCGCTGCGCAACAAGCTGCTGATCATTCTTCCGGTGGCGCTCGCCCTCAGCGCGCTGC
>DASQFO010000228.1:0-3372 GCA_035633095.1 Allosphingosinicella sp.
GTCATCGCCGGCGCCGTGCGCGAGATCCGCATCGAGAAATTGGGCTTCGAAGGCTTCGTCGCCGACGCCGCCGAGCGCTGGTCGCTCGCCTACGGCATCGTCGCGGTCGCTTTGTCGCTGTTGCTCGGCTGGGCCGCGAGCGCCTTCTTCCAAAGGCGCTACGTCTAGCTTTCCGCTCGCGCGGGGCCGGTACAGCCTCCAGAGACGCCTAAGCATCGGCAATCTCTTGTTTACCCTATTGCTCTAGACCGCGGGCGATCCCTGGAAGGCGCCCTGACGCATGACCGACGCGATGAACCTGCATTCTTTCCCCCACGGCGACGGGAGCGACGCCGGCCGCGCGGCAGCCAAGCATGGCGGGCCGCTGGTTTCGCATCACGAAGCGATCGGCCAGGTCGTCGAGATCGGCGGCAGCGGCGCCGCGGTGGAGATCGCCGAACGGCGGCTGATCGAACTCGGCGGCGACCCAGATCCAAGCATCGCAATGTCGGGCCAGGTCGGCAGCCAGATCAAGATCGCCTCGGGCCGGCGCTGGCTGCTCGCCAACGTCCGAAGCCTCAAGATCACCGATTCCGAAGCGGGCGCGGTCACCGCCGAGATCGACTTCCTCGGCGAAGGCGACGAGGACCGGCAGACCGGCAGGCTCGTCAACTTCAAGCGCGGCATCACCTCCTACCCGATCCCCGGCAGCAAGGTCTATCCGGTCTCCGGCGAGGATCTGAAGCAGATGTTCGCCGCCGACGATCGCGCCCATATCGAGATCGGCACGGTCTATCCGACCAAGGACGTGCGCGCCGCGCTCTACGTCGATTCGCTGCTCGGCAAGCATTTCGCCCTGCTCGGCTCGACCGGCACCGGCAAGTCGACCGCGGCCGCCCTGATCATGCACCGGATCTGCGACCTCTCGCCCGAGGGCCATATCGTCATGATCGATCCGCACGGCGAATATTCGGCCGCGTTCAAGGGCCATGGCGAGCTGTTCAACGTCGACAATATCGCCATGCCCTACTGGCTGATGAACTTCGAGGAGCATTGCGAGGTCTTCGTCACCTCGTCGGGCGCCGAGCGCCAGCGCGACATGGACATCCTCGCCAAATGCCTGTTGCAGGCCCGCGCCAAGAACCGCGCCGCCGAGGGGCTCTCCAAGCTCACCGTCGATTCGCCCATCCCCTACACATTGTCGGACCTGACCAACACGATCACCCACGAAATGGGGCTGCTCAACAAGGCCACCGACACCGCTCCCTACATGCGGCTGAAGACCAAGATCGACGAATTGAAGTCCGACCCGCGCTACCAGTTCATGTTCTCAGGGATGCTGGTCGCCGATACGATGGGCGCCTTCATCGCCAAGATCTTCCGCCTCCCCGCCAAGGGCAAGCCGATCTCGATCATCGACGTCTCGGGCGTGCCCTCCGACATCGTCTCGGTGGTGGTCGCGGTGCTCTCGCGGCTGGTCTTCGATTATGCGATCTGGTCGCGCAGCGAGGTCCAGCGCCCCGTCCTCCTGGTCTGCGAGGAGGCGCACCGCTACATCCCCGCCGACAAGACCTCGACCGGCCAGGCGGTCAGGAAGATCCTCGAGCGGATCGCCAAGGAAGGCCGCAAATATGGCGTGTCGCTCGGCCTCATCACGCAACGGCCTTCGGACCTGGCCGAGGGCGTGCTCTCGCAATGCGGCACGATCATCGCGATGCGCCTCAACAACGATCGCGACCAGCATTTCGTGAAGAGCGCGATGCCCGAAGGCTCGCGCGGCTTCCTCGACGTCATCCCGGCGCTTCGCAACCGCGAGTGCATCGTCTGCGGCGAGGGTGTGTCGATCCCGATCCGGGTCTCGTTCGACGATCTCGAGCGCGACCGCTGCCCGGCCTCGTCCGACCCGCTCTTCTCGCTGCTTTGGCGGCAGACCGGCGAGGAAGACGCGATGATCGCCCGCGTCGTCAAGCGCTGGCGCGCCCAGGGGCGCTAGTTCCCTCGGATCGAAGCAGGCGTCGATCCGGATTTCAGCAGGATTTCAGAAGATCAGGGCGCCGTGCGCGGAGTCGCGGGCGTTGCCGTCTCCGCTTGCCGCGTGCGCGCGGCGCCGAGCGGAGTGGAGAGGAGGCCGCGCAGCCGGCTCCTGAAGCTGGCCAGCTCGCCGCCCGAGAGTTGCGCGCGCCCGACGAAGCGGACCGAGCGCGGGTTGATCGTCGCGCCGTTCCGGTAGGTCTCGAAATGGAGGTGCGGGCCGGTGGAGAGGCCGGTCGAGCCGACATAGCCGATCACCTGGCCCTGGCGCACGCGCGCGCCGGCCGCGACCGCGATCCGGCTCATGTGCGAATAGGAGGTGCCAAGGCCGCTGGCGTGGCTCAGACGCACCTGCCGGCCATAGCCGCCCGCCCAGCCCGCGCCGTTGACGCGGCCGTCGGCGACGGCAAGGATCGGCGTGCCGAAGCCGGCGCGGAAATCGAGGCCGCGGTGCATGCGCGCATAGCCCAGTATCGGGTGCATGCGGAGGCCGTAACTCGAGCTGACCCGGCCCGGCACCGGCGGCTGCATGCCGCCGCTCTGGCGGCCGACGCCCGATGCCTCGAACCACTGGCTGCGGCCCTCGCTCTGCCACTGCATCAGCTGGAGGTCGCGGCCGCTCGCCCGGTTGAGGCCGGCGTAGAGCAGGGTCCCCGTTTCGGTTTCGCCGGTCGCGGCGCGGCGATGCTCGATGATGATGTCGAAGCGGTCGTCCGAATTGATCCCCGAAGGCACGCTCACCTGGGTGTTGAGCGCGCGGATATAGGTCTCGACCGCGCGCGCCGGAACGCCGGCGGCGCGCGCCGAGCGGTAGAGGCTGGCGCCGACGCGGCCCTGGATCCTGAGCGGCGTCTCGTCGACCGCGATCGGGATCCGGGTCAGCGTCAGCGCGCCGTCGACGCGGGCGAGTTCGATCCGAAGGTCGAAGCGGGCGCGGAAGGTCAGCCGCTCGAGCGGGCGGGCGACGGTCCGGTTCGGGCGGCGGCCGAGCCGCACGTCCATCATCGTCCCCGGGCGGATGTCGCCGACCGGCATGATCTCGCCGATCATGGAGGCGACGCGGTCGGCTTCGGCGCCGGCGACGCCGGCCCGCTCCAGCACCCGGGCGAAGCCGTCGCCGCGGCCCAAAGTGGCGCGAAGGTCGATGATCGGCCTCTCGGGGCTTTCGGCGAGCGGCTCGACGGCGTCGGTCGGCGCCATCCGGCGGCCGGTGTCGCCGCCAAAAGCGATCGGCGCGATGGTGAGCGCGCGCGCTTCCTCGAACTGCGCGTCGGGATAGAATCCGGGCGAAACGCCGGGCAGGGCATCGAAACCGGGGCCCAGCGACCAGGCGCCGTAGCAGAGCGCGGCGCAGGTGACGAA
>DASQFO010000229.1:0-3024 GCA_035633095.1 Allosphingosinicella sp.
CCCTGACTTTCTGGCTCTGCCTTTTCGGGACGACCAGCACCGCATCCTGCGTGGCGACGATGATCAGATCCTCGACCCCGATCGCGGCGATCAGCGGCCCCTCGCTGCGGATCAGGCAGCCTCGGGCGTCGATCGCCAGTCCCGGCCCGGCCACGAAATTGCCGTCGCCGTCCTTGTCCGAAACATCGAGCACCGCCTCCCAGCTGCCGATGTCCGACCAGCCGATCCGGGCCGGCACGACCGCGACCTTGCCGGCTTTCTCCATCACCGCATAGTCGATCGACTGCGCCGGCGAGGCCGCGAAGGCGCCGGTCGTCACCGCCGCGAAAATCTGAGGCGCATGCGTTTCGAGCGCCTCGATATAGGTGCCGGCGCGCATCAGGAAGATACCGGCGTTCCAGTCGTGCCGCCCGCCCGCGACATAAGCCTGCGCCGCCGCCGCGTCGGGCTTCTCGACGAAGCGGGCGGCGGCGAACACGCCGTCGGCAAGCGCCTCGCCGCGCTCGATATAGCCATAGCCGGTCTCGGGCTTTTCGGCCTTCATCCCGAAGGTGACGATCCAGCCGTCCTGCGCGAACGGCAGGCCGCGCCGCACCCCCTCTGCAAAGCCCTCATCGTCGGCGATCAGATGGTCGCTCGGCAGCACCAGCAGCACGTCGGAGCGATCGCAAGCGAGCGCGGCGAGCGCGATCGCCGGCGCGGTGTTGCGCGGGGCGGGCTCGAGGATCAATGCGCCGATATCGGGCATTTCCGCCTCGATCGCTTCCGCCTGGTCGGCGCCCGCGACCACGATCGGCGCCGCGAACAGCGCCGCGTCCGCGACCCGCTTTGCGGTCAGCGCGAGCATCGATCCGCCCCCGGTCAGATCGAGCATCTGCTTCGGCCTCGCCCGCCGCGACAACGGCCACAGCCGCGTCCCCGCCCCGCCCGAAAGGATGACGGGGATGATCGGCCGGTTCGCGGACATACTCATGCGCTCATCCTAACCATCCTGCCCCCCGTCATTCCAGCGAAATGGATGGGCGCCCCGCCGGAACCAGAAAAGGCGGCGACATTCCGAGGGAAAACAAATGATTAGGGCGTCACGCCGTCCGAATACCGTAAAATCACTGTATGCCGTCGCCGGTTTCCCCGCCTATGCGCCAACAGCCTCCCAATAACGCGCCTGGAGCGACGGTCCTCGCCTTCGCTCGCCTGCGCGCGATCGGGTGGCGGGCGCCCGCAACTGCGCGCCGGCGCTCTTGGCCCGCGGCGTGGGACGATCTTGGCGCATTTTTTCTGGTTGCGTGGGCGAGGCGAAAGTCTAGAATGCGTCCTCGGCAAGGCCAGTGCCCAAATGTCATACCAGACCAAGACGACATATCAGGACCGCATTTCCTACGATCTGCGCCGCGCCCAAGAGGAGCGCCGCAAGGCCGCCGAGACCTTGTCCGAGCGCGACCGCGCCTTGCGCATCGAAATAGCCGAGATCTTCGAAGCGCGCGCCGAGGCCGCGCTGACGCCCGCGCCGGCCCGGGGCGAGCTGGTGCCGACGATGCATTGAGGTCCGCGCCGACGTCGCGCCGGGGCGGCCGGGACCCATTTTCACTCTTTATTTGTCAATTTCGCCGACAGTGCGGGCCATGTCGGTGGAGCTTACACTTGAGAGCGCGACGCTGAGCGGCCCGGCCGCGCGCCTTGGGGGCGCGCGATGATCCGGCTGTTCAAGCATTATGTGCCTTACGCGGTGCTGCTGCTCGGCGCGATCGACTTCGCCTTGCTGATGCTCGCCGCCGAGGCGGGGTGGGCGCTCAGGCTCTGGCAGCTCGCCGGCACCTTCGATCCGTGGCGCGAGCGCCTGCCAAACATGTTCGCCTTCGCCGCGACGCTGCAGATCGCGATGGTCGCGGTCGGCGTCTACGGGGTCGAGGCGCTGCAGTCGGTCCGCTTCGCGATCGCGCGGCTGCTGGTCGCATTGATGCTCGGCATCATCCTCTTGAGCCTCGTCTTCTTCGTCTTTCCGCCGGTCAGCTTCTGGCGCTCGAGCCTGCTCTACGCGACCTGGATCGGCCTGCTCGCCATGGCCGCGGTGCGCATCGGTTTGAAGGAGGTGCTCGGCGGCGAGCGGTTCAAGCGCCGCATTCTCGTCCTCGGCGCCGGCCAGCGCGCGGCGCAGGTCGAGGCGCTGGGTAAGGCGCGCGGCGCCGGCTTTTGCGTCGTCGGCTTCGTCGGCATGAACGACGGGGCGCCTGCCGTCGGCGCCAGCGTCAACCGCGCCGACATCGCCAACCTTCCCGCGCACCTGCTCAGCCTCGGCGCCGGCGAGGTCGTGCTCGCGCTCGAGGAAAGGCGCAACGCGCTGCCCTTGAACGACCTGCTCAAGATCAAGACCACCGGCGTCGCGGTCCGCGACTTTTCGAGCTTCATCGAGCGCGAGACCGGGCGGGTCGATCTCGATTCGCTGAACCCGTCCTGGCTGATCTTCTCCGACGGCTTTTCGGCCGGGCGGCGCCTCTCGGGCATCGGCAAGAGGCTGTTCGACGTCGTCGCCAGCCTGGCCTTGCTCGCGCTGACCGGGCCGCTGGTCGCGGTGACCGCGCTCGCAATCGTGCTGGAGAGCCGCGGCCCCGCATTCTTCCGCCAGCGCCGGGTCGGGCTGTACGGCCAGGCCTTCGACGTCGTCAAATTGCGCTCGATGCGCCTCGACGCCGAGGTCGGCGGCAAGGCGGTCTGGGCGCAGAAGGACGATCCGCGCGTGACCCGCGTCGGCCGCGTCATCCGCAAGCTTCGGATCGACGAGCTGCCCCAGGCCTGGTCGGTGCTGAAGGGCGAGATGAGCTTCGTCGGCCCGCGCCCCGAGCGTCCCCAGTTCGTCGCCGACCTCGAGGCGCGCCTGCCTTATTACGCCGAGCGCCACGTCGTTAAGCCCGGCATCACCGGCTGGGCCCAGATCAACTATCCCTACGGCGCCTCGATCGAGGACGCCCGCGAGAAGCTCGAATTCGATCTCTATTATGCCAAAAATTATACCCCATTTTTGGACCT
>DASQFO010000230.1:0-3661 GCA_035633095.1 Allosphingosinicella sp.
CGTCGACCGGCTTTTGCTTTCGGCGCCTTTGGCGGTTCAGGATCTGCTCGCCGCGGCGCGTTTCGCCGCGCAGCCGCTCGACGATCTGAACCTCGCCTCGTTGCTCGTTTCGCCCTTGTTCGGATGGAGTCAGGACGAGCTGTTCGAAATCGCCTTCGGCCGCAAGGGCGCGCTCTGGCCGCATCTGCGCGGCCATCGGGCGCCCGAGCGGCTCGAGGGACTCCACGCGATCCTCGCCATGGCCGATTATGCGACGCCGCACCTCTTCTTCGAGACGATCCTGTCGGGCCCGCTCGACGGCAGACGCAAGCTGCTCGGGCGGCTCGGCGCGGAGGCGCGCGACCCGATCGAGGAACTGCTGTCGAGCGCGCTCGAGTTCGAAAGCGAAGCCGCGGCCTCGCTCCAGTCCTTCCTCGACTGGTTCGCGCGCGGCGACGTCGAGATCGTCCGCGATCCCTCGGCGCCGCTGGACGCGGTGCGGGTGATGACCGTGCACGGGGCCAAGGGCCTGCAATCGCCGGTCCTGATCCTCGCCGACGCCTGTTCCGATCCGGACCGCGCCGGGGCCGGCGCGCGGCTGGCCGAGCTCGCGCTCGACGGGGCGAAGCTTCCCGTCTTTCGGCCGCGCAAGGACGAGCTCGCCGAGCCGCTGAAATCCCAGGTCGAGCACCAGGACCGGCTCGACCGCGAGGAGCATTGGCGGCTGCTCTATGTCGCGCTCACCCGCGCCGAGGAACGGCTCTATGCCGGCGGCGCGCTCGGCACCCGCGACCAAAGCGGGCCGGCCGAATCGAGCTGGTATCGGGCGGTGGAGGGCGCGCTCACCGGGCTCGGCGCCGGCTGGGCCGATTCCTCTCTGTGGGGCCGGGAATTGCGCTTCGGAGCGCTCGAAGGCGATGGTAAGAGCGTTCAGAAAGTCACTGAAAGAGACGAGCTATTGCCGAATTGGCTCCGCCGGCCGGCGCCGGCTGAGGAACGTCCGCCACGGCCGCTCGCGCCGTCCTCGATCGGCGCGGACGACGTCGCCGATCCGCCGCCCGGCACCGCGCAGCGGGCGGCGACGCGGCGCGGCAAACTCCTCCACCAATTGTTCGAACGCCTGCCGGCGGTCCCCGCCGAGGCGCGGCGCGGAGTCGCGCTGCGCTGGCTCGAACATTCGGCGGGAGTCGGGGATAGCGCGGAGCGCGCGGACCTCGCCGACGCTGCCTGCGGGATCATCTCCGATCCGCTTTTCGCCGCTTTGTTCGGCCCCGCCGCGCTGGCCGAGGCGCCGATCGCCGCCGTGATCGCCGGGGGCACCGTCGTCTCGGGGACGGTCGACCGGCTGCTGGTCGAGGAGGATCGCGTCCTCGTCGCCGACTTCAAGACCGGCCGCAACGCGCCGGCGGACCAAGCCGGCATCCCCGCCGCCCATCTGCGCCAGATGGCCGCCTACCGTGACGCGCTCCGCATCATCTTTCCCGATCGGCCGGTCGAGGCGGCCTTGCTCTACACGGCAGCGCCCGTCCTCCACGCGCTCACGGACGGCGTGCTCGACGCCCATGCGCCGGGGGGTGGTTGAGCGGCGGCGCCGCGCATCCTACATCCTCATCACGCTTGTTCAGGAGATTCTCATGGCGACCACTTCCGTTACCGATTCCTCGTTCGGCGCCGACGTGCTCGGCGCCTCCAAGCCGGTGCTCGTCGATTTCTGGGACGATTGGTGCGCGCCGTGCAAGGCGATCGCGCCGTCGCTGGAGCAGATCAGCGAGGATCTGGGCGATCGGGTGACGATCGTCAAAGCGAAGCTGGACGAGACGGGAGAGGCGGCCTCCAAATATGGCGTGCGGGCGATCCCGATGCTGATTCTGTTCAAGGACGGAGAGGAAGCCGCCCGCTGGACGCGCGGCGCCGCGCCGAGGAACGTTCTGCAGGGCTGGCTGGAGAGCGCGCTCTAGGGCCGGCGCCGTAAATTCGAGGCACCGCCGCGCGCGGGGCATGGACCTTGGCGGTCCGCGCCACTATGTCGCACGCGCGATGGAATTCCTGCTCATTCTCTCGGCCGTCCTGAGCGCCGTCACCGGCGCCGTCACCGGCACGCGCGCGCCGGACGCCCGGCTGCACCAGCAGGCTCCGGCGCAGATGGTCGCGATCGCGCAGCCTTCGGCGACGGTCGCGGTGGCCGCGGCGCGGATCGAGACGGCCGTTCCGGACGCCGCGCCGATCCTCCCGGATGCGCTTCCGGTCTTCGCTATTGCGGCTGCGATGCCGCTCTACGCGGATCGCCTGATCGAGTGACGCTGTGGGCGCCGGCTTGCCGCCGGCGCGATTTCCCAAGCCAGATTCCCGCTCCGGCCCGGCGCCGGCGCACCTCTATCAAGATCAGGATTCCAACATGCTCGGCGGATTTGCCAAGGCCATTTTCGGATCGTCCAACGACCGCTACGTGCGCTCGCTGAAGAAGACGGTCGACAGGATCAACGCGCTGGAGCCCGCCACGCAGGCGATGAGCGACGAGGAGCTGCGGGGCCGGACCGCGGAGTTTCGCGCCCGGCTCGAGGCCGGGGAGGCGCTCGACGACCTCCTCCCCGAGGCCTTCGCCACCGTCCGCGAGACGGCGGTGCGCACATTGGGGCAGCGCCATTACGACGTCCAGCTGATCGGCGGCATCGTCCTCCATCGCGGCGAGATCGCGGAGATGCGCACCGGCGAGGGCAAGACCCTGGTCGCGACGCTCGCCGTCTATCTGAACGCGCTCGAAGGGAAGGGCGTGCACGTCGTTACCGTCAACGACTATCTCGCCCGCCGCGATGCCGACTGGATGGGGCAGATTTATCGCTTCCTCGGCATGACCGTCGGCGTGATCGTCCCCAACCTCGCCGATTTCCAGCGCCGGGACGCCTATCATTCGGACATCACCTACGGCACCAACAACGAGCTTGGCTTCGACTATCTGCGCGACAACATGAAATACGAGCGCGTCCAGATGACCCAGCGGCCGTTCAATTTCGGCATCGTCGACGAGGTCGATTCGATCCTGATCGACGAGGCCCGCACGCCCCTGATCATTTCGGGACCGACCGAGGACAGGTCCGAGCTCTACATCTCGCTCGACCGGATCGTGAAGGAGATCGATCCCGACGATTACGAATATGACGAGAAGGACAAGCGCGTCCTTCTGACCGAGGATGGCACCGAGGCGATGGAGCGGCTGCTCGAGGGCCAGGGCCTGCTGGTCGGCTCGAATCTCTACGATTACGAGAACACCCAGGTCGTCCACCATCTCAACCAGGCGCTCCGCGCCAACGTCGCGTTCAAGCGCGACATCGACTACATCGTCAAGGACGACAAGGTCATCATCATCGATCCGTTCACCGGCCGCATGATGGACGGCAGGCGGTGGTCGGAAGGCCTGCACCAGGCGGTCGAGGCCAAGGAGGGGGTCGAGATCGAGCCCGAGAACCAGACCCTCGCCTCGATCACCTTCCAGAACTATTTCCGCATGTACCCCAAGCTTTCGGGCATGACCGGCACCGCGGCGACCGAGGCGGCGGAATTTTACGACATCTACAAGATGAACGTGGTCTCGATCCCGACCAACATGCCGGTCAGGCGCGCCGACGACGACGACGAATTCTACAAGAGCCAGGACGACAAGTTCGCCGCGATCACCGAGGCGATC
>DASQFO010000231.1:0-1536 GCA_035633095.1 Allosphingosinicella sp.
GGCTGCGTCGCTTTGGGCGCGTCCACCGGCGGGCTCCACGCCTTGTTCGAGTTCCTGCGCGCCTTGCCCGGGCGGATCGAGGCGCCGATCCTGGTCACCCAGCACCTGCCGGCCCTGTTCATGCCCTATTTCGCGCGCCAGCTGGAAAGCGCGTCCGGCCGCATCGCCCGCGTCGCCGCCGACGGCGAGGCGCTCCGCCCCGATCAGATCCACGTCGCGCCGGGCGACGCCCATTTGTGCGTCGCCCGCGTCGACGGCGCGGTCCGCGTCAGGCTCGAGCGCAAGCGCGCGTCGTCGGGCTGTCTGCCTTCGGCCGATCCGATGCTGGCGTCGGTCGCGGCGATCTATGGGCCCAGCGGCATCGGCGTGATGCTGAGCGGCATGGGCCGCGACGGACTTATGGGGAGCCGCCGCCTCGTCGAATGCGGCGGCGCCATGCTCGCCCAGGACAAGAAGACCGCGGCGATCTGGGGCATGCCGCGGGTCGTCGCCGAGGCGGGGCTCGCCTGCGCGGTGCTGGCGCCCGCCGATCTCGCGCGCAAGGTCGCCCAGCGCGCGGCCGCGGGGATCTCCGCATGGAACTGAGCGACGCCTCCCGCCGCATCCTCGCCAGCATGCTCGAGGCGCGGACCGGACAGAAGCTCGCGACCAACCGGCGCTGGCGGATGGAGAGCGCGCTCGCCTCGATCATGCGCGAGCGCGGGTTCGAATCCGTCGATCAGCTGGTCTCGCGCGTCGCCTCGCGCGCCGATCCGGCGCTGGCCGAGGCGGTGATCGAATCCCTGCTCAACAACGAAACCTATTTCTTCCGCGACAAACTGCCCTTCGACCTCCTGTTCGGCCTGCCGATCAAGCGGCTCGAGCGCGCCCGCGCCGCCACCAGGAGGCTCTCCATCTGGTGCGTGGGCTGCTCCACCGGGCAGGAGGCCTATTCGCTGGCGATGAGCTTCGCCGACGAAAGGCTGCGCTGGCAGGGCTGGAAGATCGAGATCGTCGGCACCGATTTGTCCAAGTCCGCGATCGCCCGCGCCAAGGCCGGCATCTATTCCCAATTCGAAGTCCAGCGCGGCCTGCCGGTCATGCAGATGATCCGCTGGTTCGAGGAGTTGGGCGGCGGCGACTGGCGGATCGCGCAGCCGTTGCGCGACCAGGTCCGCTTCGAGCCGCGCAACATCATCGAGCCGCCGCCCAGCCCCGGCCGCTTCGACATCATCCTGTGCCGCAACCTCCTGCTCTATTTCACGCCGGAGATGCGGCGGCTGGCCTTCGGCCGTCTCGGCGAGGCGCTTGCGCCGGACGGGAGCCTGATGCTCGGCGCCGGCGAGACCGTGATCGGCCAGACCGAGCGCTTCGTCTCCGATCCGGAGTGCCGCGGGCTCTACATACCCGTTCCTCAGCAAGCCGCGCGCCAGAGCCGGGTCGCCTGAACCGGCTTGACCTCGCGGCGCTTTTGGCGCGGATAGTGAGCCGTGGACGAGCAGATCATCGAGGCCCCGTCGCCCAATTTCGACGAGCGCGACCAGCCCGTCTCGATCG
>DASQFO010000232.1:0-1839 GCA_035633095.1 Allosphingosinicella sp.
CCAAGGCCGCGTTCGGCGCCCGCCCGCGCATGCTGGGACCCGAAGAGACGCTGGCGCTGACCGGCCACCCGGTCGGCGGCGTCTGCCCGTTCGGCCTCGCGACGCCCTTGCCCGTCTATCTGGACGTCTCGCTCGAAGCCTTCGATATCGTCTACCCCGCGGCCGGCTCGCTCAACACCTCGGTCGAGGTCACGCCCGCCCGTCTCTTCGATCTGGTGGCGAAGCGCTGGGTGGACCTGTGCCGATTGCCGGGACCCAATCGCGCCGATCCGGGTTGATCGCGCATGACGACCCAGATTTTCGGCGCGGACGAGTTCAACCTGGTGCCGCACGCGGCGGCGATGCTGATCGCCTACGTGCTCGCCTTCCCGATCGGCTGGAACCGCGAGCAGGAGGAAAGGAGCGCGGGGTTGCGGACCTTTCCCTTGGTCGCGATCGCCAGCTGCGGATTCATCCAGGCCGCCGAGGTCTTCGCGGCCGGCCCTCCCGACGCGATGTCGCGTGTCGTCGAAGGTCTGCTCGCGGGCATGGGGTTCATCGGCGGCGGCGCGATCCTGCACCGCGAGAATTCGGTGAAGGGCACGGCGACCGCGGCCAGCCTCTGGGCCACCGGCGCGATCGGCGTCGCCGCCGGGCTTGGCAGCTACGACGTCGCGGTGATGCTCTCGGTGGTCACGTTCATCAGCCTGCGCCTGCTCCAGCCGCTCAAGAAAGCGGCAAGTCTGGAGGAAGGCGCTCCAAAGCGAACGCGCCGCGCAAAAGGCTCACCCTAGAGCCGGACCAGCATCTTGCCGGTATTGCCGCCGCTGAACAGGTCGAGGAAGGCCTGGGGCGCCGCTTCGATCCCTTCGCGGACCGTCTCGCGCGACTTGACCTTGCCGCTCGCGAGCCAGCCCGCCATGTCGCGGTAGAATTCGGGCATTTCGGAGAGATAGTCGGTATAGATGAAGCCCTTCACCATGATCCGCGCGGCGATGATGCGGGTGATGAAGCGGAAGGTGTGGTTCGAGCCGGTGTTATAGTCCTCGATCATGCCGCAGATGGCGAAGCGGGCGTTCTGGCGGGCGGCGGCGAAGGCGGCGTCGAGATGGTCGCCGCCGACATTGTCGAAATAGACGTCGATGCCCTTGGGAGCGGCCTCCACGAGCTGCTTCACGATGGATCCTGCCTTATAGTCGATCGCGGCGTCGGCGCCGAGCTCCTTGACCCAGCCGGCCTTGTCGGCCCCGCCCGCCGAGCCGATTACATTCATGCCCCTGGCCTTGGCGATCTGCACCACCGCCGAACCGACCGCGCCCCCCGCCGCGGACACGAACACGATGTCGCCTTCCTTCGCCTGGGCCACGCGGAGCAGCCCGAAATAGGCGGTCGCGCCGGTGAGGCCGAGATTGCCGAGCCATTGATGGTCCTCGACCGGGATCGGCGGCACCTTGTTGAACGTCTCGGCGGGCCCGGCCGCGCCCTCGCGCCAGCCGGCCATATGAAAGACGGTTTCGCCCTCGGCGAAATTGGGCGAGCGCGTTTCGACCACCTTGCCAACCGCGCCGCCCTGGAGCGGCTCGCCGACCTGGAAAGGCGGCACATAGGATTTCACGTCGTTCATCCGGCCGCGCATATACGGGTCGACCGACAGCCACTTGTTCTCGACCCGGACCCAGCCGTCCTGCAGCTCGGGCAGAGCAGTCTCCTTGAGCTCGAAATTGTCCATGGTCGGAAGGCCGCTCGGCCGCGATGCCAGATGCCAGGCGCGGGTGGTGGTCATGTCCTGTCCCCCTTGTGGTTCGCGCCGGCCTTTGCGCCAACGGCGCCAAGAGTCAAAAAGAGGCCGGGCCGAACGGA
>DASQFO010000233.1:0-2414 GCA_035633095.1 Allosphingosinicella sp.
TCTGCCCGCTGGTCGCGCCGGCGCGCGGCTGGTCCAACGATCCGGTGTGGACGCTGGCCGACGGCATGTGCGCCGCGCTCGAGGGCGAAGCGGCGAGGGCGAGCGCGCTGATCGACGAGGCGCGGGGCCGGGCCGGGACCGGGATCGACCTGCTGCTCGCCGAAAAGGTGGTCGGCGCCGGCGCCGAGACCCGGCGCGCGGTCGACATCGAATGGCGCGGGGTCAATGAGCTCAATCCCTGGCGCTTCGGCCTCGCCAGCGCCGTCGGCGTCGAGATTCCGGCGCCGCTGATCGCCGGGGCGGGGCCCCAAATCCAGGCCTGGCTCGCGCGCGCGCCGATGGTGCCGCTCGAGCAAAGGCTGGCGGCCGCCTCGGTCGCGGCCTCGCTCGGTATCTTTTCCTCGCACTCGCTGGTCGAGATCCACAGCCTGATGCTCGACCAGACCGACCCCGCCGAGGTCGCGGGCACGGTCGGCGCCCGCCTGCGTGGCGCCTGGATCGACCGCGATCCGGCGGCGCGGCTGAGCGCGCTGCGCGGGCTTTGGACCGAGAGCGGCGCGTCCCACGAGCGCCATGCGCGGCTGATCCTTACCGCCGGCGCGGCGGCGCGGATTCCGGTTTCGGAGGCTTTTTCGGAGGATGCCGCCAATCTCATCGCGGCGATGCTGACCGCCGGCATGGACCGGCAGGCGGCGCGCTGGGCGCCGATCGTCGAGCAAGGCGGCGCGGCCGACAGCGCCTGGGCGATGCTCGCCGTGGCGGCGCCCCAGCCGACGGTTTCGGTCGATTCCGGCCGGCTCGACAGCTTCGCGGGCGGCGACGACAGCCGCGGCCGGCGCCGCAGCCGGCTCTTCGTCGCGGCGCTCGCCGGGCTCGACCGAATCAGCCCGGACCAGGCCGCCGCTGCCGGCTTCCGGATCGGCGGCGACGATCTGTGGACGCGGGCGATCGACGAGGCCGCGCGCGCGCGCGCGCCGGGCACGGTGGCTTTGCTCGCCGGGGTCGGCATGCAGACCGCCGACTGGTCGGGCGTCCCCCCGCAATATCTATTCCGCATCGTGCGCGCGCTGAGGGCGGTCGGCATGGACTATGAGGCCCGGATGATCGCCGCCGAGGCACTGGCGCGGCTGTGATGGTCCCCCGCGCGGAGCGCGAATTCGGCCAAAGTTCCGAGGATCGCCAGCGCATCGCGGCCTTTCTCGAAATGATGGCGGCCGAAGCCGGCGCGGCCCGCAACACTTTGCTTGCTTATGAACGCGACCTCAGGGGCGCCTCCGAGCTGCTCGGCGGCGGGCTTGCAGAGGCCGGGCCCGACACGCTGAAACGGCTCGCCGAAGCCTGGATGCCGTTGAAGCGCGCCACCGTCGCGCGCAAGGCGGCGGCATTGCGCCGCTTCTTCGCCTTTCAGCAGGACGAGGGGATGCGCGCCGACGACCCGTCCCCGGCGCTGCCGCGGCCGGCGCGCGAGCGGCCGCTGCCCAAGATCCTCGATCACCAGGCGGTCGGCGCCTTGTTCGCCGAAGTGGAGCGCCGCAAGGCCGAGGGCGGCGTGCCGGCGCTGCGCATGGCCGCTCTGGTCGAACTGCTCTACGGCTCGGGGCTGCGCGCCACCGAATTGGTGTCGCTGCCGAGAAACGCGATCTCGCCCGACAAGCCGTTCCTTATCCTCAAGGGCAAGGGAGAGCGCGAGCGGCTGGTGCCGATCTCCGACCGCGCCCGCGCCGCCGTCGCCGCCTATGCCGCGCACGTGTCGCGCGACGTGCTCTATCTGTTTCCGTCGGGGCGCAAGCATCTGAGCCGGGTGCGGCTCCACCAGCTGATAAAGGCGCTTGCCGCCGACGCCGGCGTGCCGCCCGATCGAATCAGCCCGCACGTGCTCCGCCACGCCTTCGCCACCCACCTGCTCGAAGGCGGGGCGGATCTGCGCGCCGTCCAGATGCTGCTCGGCCACGCCGACATCGCGACCACCCAGATCTACACCCATGTCGACTCGCGCCGGCTGATCGATCTGGTCAACAGCCGCCACCCCCTGAACGACAGCCGGCGCCCGGATCGCCCTCGCGTTGACGCGAAGCCGAACCCGGCCTAACCCCCGGCGCCGCATGGCCACCTATCTCGATTTCGAAAAGCCGATCGCCGAATTAGAAGCCCGGATCGACGAGCTGCGCGACACCGCCTCGGCCGAAGAGCCTAATATCGAGGCGGAGATCGCCAGGCTCGAGGAGAGAGCCGCGCGGCTGCTGCGCGACACCTATGCCAAGCTGACGCCCTGGCAGAAGACCCAGGTCGCGCGGCACCCCGAGCGCCCGCATTTCACGGACTATGTCGCCGCCCTGATCGAGGATTTCGTGCCGCTGGCCGGAGACCGCGCCTTCGGCGACGATCCCGCCGTCATCGGCGGCTTCGGGCGGCTT
>DASQFO010000234.1:0-3895 GCA_035633095.1 Allosphingosinicella sp.
GTCTTCACACGCTCTGCCGCCACGGTATAGCGGCTGGTCAGCGGCTCGGCGACGTCGCCGGCCAGCTTCAGCACGGTCTCGCTGACGCGGGCGCTCTCGGCGACCGCGGCATCGAACGCGCTACGGGCGAAATCGCCCTGAAGCCTGAAGAAGTCGGTCGCCGACTTGACGTCCGAGAAGCTCTTGAAGGCCGCCGAAGCGTCTTCGAAGCTCTTGCGGCCATATTCGGCGGCGCCCTGGCTCATCTTCTCGACGCCCTTGGCGGCGACCTTCGTGGACGCAACCAGCGCCTCGACGTTGCCGCGGGTGATCTCGGCGAATTCCTCGGCGATCTTCGCGTTCTTCTCCATCGCCGTCTTGGCGCGCGCGTTGACGTCGCCGATGACGGTCTTGATCTGGTCGGCGGCGATCTGCGCGGTCTCGGCCGCCTTGTTGGTCTGCTTGTTCATGTTGGTCACTCCTGTTTTGATGATGGTCGCGCCGGCGCGGGCCGGCTTGGCTTTGCGGGCGCTGGTCGGCTTCTTCGCCGGCTTGGCTCGCTTGATGGTCTTCCTCGAAGCCGCCCGGCGGGCGGGCTTCTTCGCTTTGCGAGCCGCGGCTTTCACCACCGGCTTGGCGGCGACCGCTTTCGCGGGCGCTGCGACCGGCTCGGATTTCACGACTTCGGCCTTGGGGGCTTCGGCCTTGGCGGGCTCGGCGGCGGGGGCCTTGGGGGCCTCCGCCTTGGGCAGCATTGCCGCCTTGGTCTCGGTCACTTTGGTATCGGTCTGACTGGCCACTTAAAACGCTCCTATGATGCTGCAGTGCAGCAAATAGGGTAGCCGTGTCAGGATTTCAAGGACTTTTTTGTGCGCTGCAACAAATTCGTAACGGGCCTGCAATTCCAGATACTTGTCCCCCTCTTCATCCCAGGACGGGCCCCATAAAAGTAGTACTTTGATGGAACCCCCGGGAAGCCGGGATCTCAAGGCCTGCAGCGGAGGATCGAAGGCCAAGACGGATTCCAGCTTCCGCTGGAATGACGAGCATATCTTTACCGCGCCTTCACATAGCTCCCCGGCGCGTCCTCGATCCCCTTCAGCTTGCCTTTGCCCGGCGCCCGCGCACCTTTGGCAGCGACTTCCTCGCCGGAAATCCCGCGGATCCACGCCATCCAGTCGGGCCACCAGCTGCCCTTGGTCTCGGTCGCGCCGGCGATATAGTCGTCGAGCGTTTCGACCTTCTTGTCGTTGGTCCAATATTGATATTTCCCGGCCTCGGGCGGGTTGACCACGCCGGCGATATGGCCCGAGCCCGCCAGCACGAACTTGAGCGGCCCCGCGAAATGATGGGTGATCTTCCAGACGCTTTGCGGCGGCGCGATATGGTCCTCGCGCCCGGCCTGGACGTAGGTTGGCGTCTTGACCGTGCGCAGGTCGATCGGCACCCCGTCGATGACGATCCCGCCCGGCTGGACCAGCCTGTTCTCGCGGTAGAATATCTGAAGATAGGCGCGGTGCCAGTCGGCCGGCAAATTGGTGGTGTCGCCGTTCCAGTGGAGCAGGTCGAACTGCGGATAATCCTGGCCCAGCAGATAATTGTTGGTGACGTAGCTCCAGATCAGGTCGCGGCCGCGCAGCAGGTTGAACGTCGCCGCCATGTAGCGCCCGTCGAGATAGCCCTTGTCCTGGGAAAGCTGCTGGATCAGCCCTATCTGCTCGTCGCCGATGAAGAGGCCAAGGTCGCCGGCTTCCGAGAAATCCACCTGCGCGGTGAGGAAGGTCGCGCTGGCCACCTTGCCGGCCTCGCCGCGCGCCTCGAGCAGCGCCAGGGTCGCCGCCATCATCGTTCCCGCCACGCAATAGCCGATCGCGTGGACTTGTCCGACGCCGAGCGAGTCCCGGACCGCGTCGATCGCCTCGGCCTGGGCGAGGACGTAATCGTCGATCTTCACGTCCTTCATGCTCTCGTCGGCCGATTTCCAGGAGACGACGAAGACGGTCAGCCCCTGGTCGACCGCCCATTTGATGAAGCTCTTTTTGGGGTTCAAATCGAGGATGTAGAAGCGGTTGATCCAGGGCGGGAAGATGATCAGCGGCACTTCGAGCACCGTCTCGGTCGCCGGCGCATATTGGATGAGCTGGTACATCGCGGTCTGCTTGACCACCTTGCCCGGCGTCACCGCGATGTTGCGCCCGACCTCGAACGCGTCCGGGTCGGTATGGGTGAGCTGGCCCTTCTCCAGATCCTTGATCATATGCTCGAGCCCCAGGAGCAGGCTCTCGCCCTTGGTCTCTATCGCCTTGTCGAGCACGAGGGGGTTGGTCAGCGCGAAATTGGAGGGCGCCATCGCATCGACGAAGGCCTTTGTCATGAACCTGATCCTGCCGCGGGTCGCCTCGTCGACGCCCCCGATCGCGTCGACCGAGCCGACCAGGCGGTCGGAAACCAGCAAATACATCTGCCGGATCGTGTCGAACACCGGGTTGTCGCGCCATTCCGGGCCCGAGAAGCGCTTGTCGCGGTCGGCCCGCTCTTCGAGCGCGCTCGCCTCGCCCTGCGCCTTGCCGCCGAGCGCGCGCTGCCAGATGTTGAGCCCTTCGCTCCACATCTGAGCCTGCGCCTCCATCAGCTTCGCCGGATCGCCGAACAAATTCATCCCCGGCCAGGCGACCGCGCCCTGCTGCGCCCTTTCCGGCGCCGCCGCATCGGCCGCCTTCCCCGCAGCCTCCCCCATCTGCGCGGCAAGATGCTC
Organism: Allosphingosinicella sp.; assembly: GCA_035633095.1. Lineage (GTDB taxonomy): Bacteria > Pseudomonadota > Alphaproteobacteria > Sphingomonadales > Sphingomonadaceae > Allosphingosinicella. The sequence goes on from DASQFO010000234.1 coordinate 2,735, forward strand.
CATCATCATCTGCTGCGCGCGCCCCATCACCCAGGTCCAATGCTGGAGGTCTTCTAGGCTTGGGGTGGCGAAGGGGGGCGCGGCCGCGGCGTCGGCGTCCTTGGTGTCGGTAGGGTCGGGCATGATGCGTGTCCTTGTGGTCTTGCGCTCTCTAGTGGGAGCGTTGGCCGGGGGGAAGCTTAGTCACCTCTGCCGGCTTCGACACTTGCGCGACTTATGCTATCCGACCGGGGCGCGGATAGGGGCTGATCCGCCTGTAAGGGGAGCTATTTGTATGACAAACAAGCGGGCGGCCGTGCTGGCCGCGATAGGAATCCTTGCGGCCACCGCGGTGGCGCCGGCGCTCGCGCAGGACCGCGGCTGGGGGATGATCGGGCAGCGCGAGGTCAGCGGCGGTGCCGATCGTGACACGATCCCGGCGCGCGGCGGCGAGCAATACCGGCAGATCATGTTCTGCGTCGAAGACGCGCCGGTGCGCTTCCGCGCGGTCACGGTCCGCTTCCAGGGCGGCACCTCCCAGGAGGCGACCCTGCGCGACCGCATCGCCGCCGGCCGCTGCGGCGGCGCCATCACTCTGCGCGGCCGCGACCGCGTCGTCGCCGGCGTCGACATCGCTTACGAAGCCGCCAGCCTCGGCGGCGGCACCGCCAAGGTCCAGGCCTACGCGCGCTAGGCGGCTTTTCCCGGGCGCGTCCCCTAGTCCCGGTTCGCCAGCGCCTGGACGACGGCGCGGGCGATGGTGAAGCCGATGCCGATCATGTCGAGGCCGCCGCCGCATTGCTGGTCGCGGCCCACGGTCGAGCAGCGGTCGTCGCCGCCGTCCATCGCCGCGAGCTGCTCGCCGCCGGCGCGGGCGTGGGGCCCCGCATTCCCCTGAACCGGAAGCGGCACCCGGTAGCGCTGGATCCGCTCCTGGCGGCCGCAGACGACGATGTCCTCGCCGCCGGCGGTGGCGGGGCAGCGGCGCTCGACGACGCCGCGGACCTGCGCCTGTTGGAGCGCGATCGCCTCATCGGCATTGACGGCCTGGGCCGCGGCTTCGCCCGGCCAGGCCGCGAGCAGCGGGACGAGCGCGAGCAGGGCCGTTCTCGACTTTGTCATGGGCCTCGCTTACTCCGCCCCGGACGCCCCCGTTCGACGCGAAGGATGACAGGAAAGATG
>DASQFO010000235.1:0-5252 GCA_035633095.1 Allosphingosinicella sp.
GCTTCGGCAACGCGCATTTCAAATCGTCCACCAACCGCGCCCCGCGCAACGCCAATCCGGGCCAGGAAGGCGAAGAGCGCTGGATCTGGATGCGGCTGAAACTGATTGCCGACGCCGGCCTGGTCGGCCTGCCCAATGCCGGCAAGTCGACCTTCCTGAACGCTGTCTCCAACGCCGAGGCGAAGGTCGGCGATTATCCGTTCACCACGCTCCATCCCAAATTGGGCGTGGTCCGCCACAAGGGCGTCGACTTCGTGCTCGCCGACATTCCGGGCCTGATCGAGGGCGCCGCCGAGGGTGCCGGCGTCGGCGACCGCTTCCTGGGCCATGTCGAGCGCACCCGCATCCTTGTCCACCTGGTCGATGCCAATGTCGAGGACGTCGCGGCTGCGTACCGCATCGTCCGCGACGAACTCCTCGCCTACGGCGCCGGGCTCGGCGACAAGGCCGAGCTGATCGCGCTCAACAAGGCCGACACGATCGACGACGAGCTCGCCGGGGCGCTTTCCGCCGAGCTCGCCGGCGCTTCGGGCGCGCGCGTGTTCACCGTCTCCGGGGCGACCGGCGCCGGCGTCGACGCGATCCTCGACGCCATCATCGCCGAGCTGGGCGCCTTGAGCGCCGAGACCGGGGCCAAGGCCGCGGACTGGTCGCCTCTATGAGCCGCGCCGCCACGATCGCGGTCACCGGCGCCACCGGCTTCGTCGGCGGCCATTTGCTCCGCGCCGCGCGCGCGCGCGGTTACGAGCTGCGCGCGCTGACCCGGGGCTGGCGCCCGCCCGAAGACGGCACCGACTGGGTCGAAGGCGCGCTCGACCGGCCCGAGAGCCTCGCCAAGCTCGCCACGGGCGCCGACGCGATCGTCCATATCGCCGGCCTCATCAACGCCCCCGACCGCGCCGGCTTCGAGGCGGTCAATGTCGGCGGCACCGCGGCGATGATCGACGCCGCGCGCCGCGCCGGCGTCCGCCGCTTCGTCCACATCTCCTCTTTGGCCGCGCGCGAGCCCGGCCTCTCCGATTACGGCTGGTCGAAGGCGAAGGCCGAACGCCTGGTCGCCGCCTCGGGCCTCGACTGGACGATCTTGAGGCCACCCGCCGTCTACGGCCCGGGCGACCGCGAGACCTTCGAATTGTTCAAGATGGCGCGCCGCGGCCTGGTCGCGCTGCCGCCCAAGGGCCGTTTCTCGGTCCTCCACGTCGAGGATCTCTGCCGCCTGATCCTCGCCGTCGTCGCCGAACCCGACACGGTCGGCGAGACCTACGAGCCCGACGACGGCACCGAGAACGGCTGGAGCCACCACCATTTCGCGCGCACCTTGGGCCGCGTCTTCGGCAAGCGGGCCGCGACGCTCGCCATGCCGAAGCTGGTGATGAAGGGCGCCTCGCGGATCGACCGCCTGGTCCGCCGCGGCAAGGCCAAGCTGACCGCCGACCGCGTCCGCTATTTCTGCCACCCCGACTGGGTCGTCACCGCCGAAGCGCGGCCCCCGGAGGCGCTCTGGACGCCCGCCGTCCGCACCCCCTCCGGCCTCAAGGCGACCGCCGACTGGTACCGTCAGCAGGGCTGGCTCAGATAAAATAGGGACAGTCCCCAGTTAGCAATGCTAATCGGGGACTGTCCCCGATTTCGGCCCGTCGCGCAGCGCCTCAAGCCAGCCCTCGGCGCCGAGCGGGCGGCCGGTCATCAATGCGCGCTCGATCGCCGCGTCCGCCTCCCCTGCCTCGAGGCCAAAGTCCAGCATCGCGCGCCAGTTGGAAACATGGTCGCCCAACGCCGCCGCGTCGGTAAGACCGTCGGGCCGGCCGCCGATATGGGCGCGCGCGCTCGACCAGGGCCAAGCCTCTGCGCTTGCGACGAGCCCAGCCGCGACCGGATTGTTCTCGACATAACGCGCCGCGACCATCAGGTGCGCGTCGTCCATCGGATAGCTGGCGAACCGGCCCTGAAACAGGTGGCCGCAATAATTCTGCCGCCGATTGACCCGCTGCGAGTAGGCGGTGTGGACGCTGGCCAGAGGCGCGCGCAATCCGTCATCGTCGGCGGGAACCAGGATCAGGTGAACGTGATTGTCCATCAGGCACCAGGCGAGACAGCGCGTGCCGTGCATGGCGCATGCCTTGCCGAGCAGCGCGAGATAGGCGTGCCGGTCGGCGTCGTCGAAGAAGATGGCCTGCCGGCGATTGCCCCGCTGGACGACGTGGTGCGGCACGCCGGGAATCACAATTCGCGCCGCTCGGGGCATCGGCTCACCTCGCGCAGTGACCGCCGCACGCTATTCGCGGCCCGCCCCGAACTCAAGCAAAAGCGCTGGGGACCGCCGCGCCGATCATCGGTTTTCGCCAAGGTCCGAAGGGTCAGTCCCGTCAACCGCGAAACGGGGGACAGTCCCCAATTAGCAACTCTAATCATTAGCCTTTCTAATCGGGGACTGTCCCCATTCGTCCCCATTCAGACGAAATAGCCCGCGACGAACGCGGCGAAGCTCGCGACGAGCCCGGCGAGGAAGATGCGGTAGGCGTAGCCGAGCAGCCGGAATTTCTTGCGCTCGAGCACCAGCCCGTTCTGGTAGAGGTCGCGCAGCATCAGCCGGAACGCCGCTTCCTCGTCGGAAATCGTCTCGACCACCCGGTCGAGATACGCCTCCTCGTCGAGCTGCGAGAAGGAGCCGAAGAAGAGCAGATTGATCCCGCCTTTGGATCGGTAGCGGGCGGCGGGGAGCACCGCCAGAATGGCGAAGATCGCCGAGACGAAGGCTGAGGCGCCGAGGATCAGCAATGGCAGCGGCTCGGCCATGTCGCGCACCTGGCCGATGGCGATGGTGAAGATGACGAAGGTCGCGGCGAGCAGGATGTTCGCCTTCTGGTCGGCCATCTGGCTCAGCATGACGTGGATCTGCTGCGCGGTCCTGATGACGTGGACCGTATTGACCGGGAATTCGCGCTTTTTCGCTTCGTCACCCATCGAGGCACGTCATGGCACGGCCGCGCCCGCCTTGCCAAGCGGGTGCCCCGTTTCGGCCCTATTCGCTTGGCACGGGGAGCGCGCAAACCTAAAGGGCAGCCATGACCGACCGCGACGAGACCTTCGACAAGATCGCCAAGCTGATCGCGCCGTTCAACAAGAAGGGCGTCGAGGTCGCCGAGGCCACGACTTTCGCCGGCGACCTCGAATGGGACAGCCTGGTGGTGATGGATTTTGTCGCCAACGTCGAGGACGAGTATGACATCCTCATCACCATGAACATGCAGGCCGAGATCGAGACCGTCGGCCAGCTCGTCGACGCGGTCGAGACGCTGAGGACGGACGGGTGAGCGCCCGCGCGCTCGCGAAGGCCGCCGGAACGCCCGCCGCCCCCGACCTCTTCGCCAAGTTCGACGCCCTGATCGCCCAGCGCCAGGCTTTGCTCGACACCGGCGTCAAGGATCCCTTTTCCCTGGTCATGGAGAAGGTGCTCTCGCCGACCCGCGCGATCTGCAACGGCAAGGAGACGATTCTCCTTGGCACCTACAATTATATGGGGATGACCTTCGATCCCGACGTCATTGCGGCGGGCAAGAAGGCGCTCGACGAATTCGGCTCGGGCACCACCGGCAGCCGGGTCCTCAACGGCACCTATGTCGGCCACAAGGCGGTAGAGCAGGCGCTCATGGACTTTTACGCCATGGACCACGCCATGGTCTTCTCGACCGGCTACCAGGCCAATCTCGGCGTGATCGCCACGCTCGCCGGCAAGGACGATTACGTCATCCTCGACATCGACAGCCACGCCTCGATCTACGACGGCTGCGCGATGGGCAATGCCGAGATCGTCGCGTTCCGCCACAACGACGTCTCCGCGCTCGAAAAGCGCCTCGCGCGCATCCCCGAAGGGGCCGGCAAGCTGGTCGTGCTCGAAGGCGTCTATTCGATGCTCGGCGACATCGCGCCCTTGAAGGAGATGGTCGCGGTGGCGAAGGCCGCGGGCGCGATGGTGCTGGTCGACGAGGCCCATTCGATGGGCTTCATCGGGCCCAACGGCCGCGGCGTCGCCGAGGATCAGGGCGTGCTCGACGACGTCGATTTCGTGATCGGCACCTTCTCCAAGAGCGTCGGCACGGTCGGCGGCTTCTGCGTCTCCAACCATCCCAAGTTCGAGATCCTCCGCCTGGTCTGCCGCCCCTATGTCTTCACCGCCTCGCTGCCGCCCAGCGTCGTCGCCACCGCCGCCGTCTCGATCCGCAAGCTCATGCACGGCAACAACAAGCGCGCGCACCTCTGGGAGAACAGCCAGCGGCTGCACGCGGGCCTGAAGGCGCTGGGCTTCACGCTGGGCACCGAAACGCCCCAATCGGCGATCATCGCCGTGATCATGCCCGATCTCGAAAAGGGCGCCGCGATGTGGGAAGCGCTGCTCGCGGAAGGGCTCTACGTCAACCTCGCCCGCCCGCCCGCGACGCCCGCCGGCATGACGCTGCTGCGCTGCTCGCTCTGCGCCGAGCATAGCGAGGAGGAAGTGGGGCAGATCCTCGCCATGTTCGAACGGGCGGGCAGGCGCGTGGGCGTCGTTAGATAGGAACAGTCCCTATTTCATGACGAGCCTGGCGTTCCGGAGCGGAGCCTATCTCTGAACAACCATAGTTAAACTGCGGCGAACCGTGGCTCCCAAGGGGGCAGACGGGGGACACATGGATTCCCTCGCCCGTTCCGATGCCGTAATCTCCCGATATGGCGGAGGAGGCGATCGCGAACGGCGGCGAGGGAGGCCGGCCGAGCTGGCGCGCTTTGTGGGTCAGCGCCGGCGCGCTCCTAGCGACGCTCGCGCTGGTCGCGCTCATCGTCATGATCACCTTTTCGAACCGCGCCCGCGACGACGCGCTGGGCTGGGAGCGGCGCACCTACGAGGTGATGTTCCTGACCCGCACCATCGACGCCACCGTCGCCCGCTCGGAGGCCGCGCTCGGGCGCTATGTCCTCGACGAGCGCGCCCAGACCGGCACCGCTTATTACAACGAATGGCGCAACGCCGGCTTCCAGATCGTCCAGCTCCAGCGCATGGTCCGCGACGATCCGACGCAGCGCCGCCGCGTCGAGCGCCTGCGCACCCTGTTCAGGCAGCGCAATTTCGAACTCGCGCCCGCCGCCGCCGCCGCCCAGCGCGGCCAGGGAACCGGCGGCATCAGCCTGCTCTATGCGGCCGGCTCGGCGCGAACCCTGCCCGCGCTTCGCTCCGAGCTCGAGGAGATCGGCCGCGCCGAGCGCACCAACCTCTT
>DASQFO010000236.1:0-1620 GCA_035633095.1 Allosphingosinicella sp.
GGTCTATCAGGATTTCGAATCCGACCGCGAGTTCACCGGAAACCCGTTCCTGATCGATTCCGAGCTGCTCAACCTCGAGGCGCGCTACGAATATTATTTCGCGCCCGGCCAGCGTCTGTCGGTGGCGGGATTCTACAAGAAGATAGACAATCCGATCGAGACCGCGGCTTTCTTCGCCAGCGGACAGAATCAACTCAGGGCAGGCTTCGCCAACGCGCCCCAGGCCACCCTCTACGGCGCCGAGGTGGAGGTGCAGGCGCATCTCCCCCTCGCCAGCCTGGGCGGGAATTTCTTCTCCACCCGCAGGCTGATCCTGATCGGCAACTACACTTATACCCAGTCGGAGATCAGGTCGGACGATTCCATCATCATCGGGCCCAATTTGCAGCCGGTCGCCGCCAACCTTCTGTTCCTCGACGGCGCCTCGCTGAGCGGCCAGTCCGACCATCTCGCCAACGTCCAGATCGGCATCGAGGATACGGAGAGCGTCAGCCAGGCGACCTTCCTCGTCTCCTACGCCAGCGAGCGGGTCACCAATCGCGGCCCGATCCAGGGCCTGCTGCGCCAGCCCGACTTCATCGAGCGGCCCGGCTTTCGCCTCGATTTCGTGCTCCGCCAGGAAGTGCCGATCTTCGGCGCCCGCGCCGAATTCAAGTTCGAGGCGCGCAACCTCACCGGCCAGGATTATGAGGAATTTCAGCGGGCCGGCGACAATCGGATCGACATCAACTCCTATGAGGTGGGGCAGACCTTCAGCCTGGGAGTCACGGTGCATTTCTAGGCCCCACACGTCATTGCGAGCGTAGCGAAGCAATCCAGTGCGGACTTCGCCGTCGTCTGGATTGCTTCGTCGCTACGCTCCTCGCAATGACGAGGTCTCGGCGCTCACAGCCAAAACCCCGCCGCCGCCTGGGCCCGCTCCAGCGCCTCCTCGGCCGCGGCGATGGCGTCGCCGGCGGCGGCCTTGCGGCGGATGCGGTCGGCGCTGCCGCGCAGGCCGGGGGCCAGCTTCGCGGTCATCGCCTCGGCGGCGTCGGCATCGTTGAGGTCGCCGAGCCGCTCCTGCAGATCCTTGAGCGCGGCGATGAAGCGGTCGCGGCGGGCGAATTGCGGCTTCTTCGCGTAGAGGCCGGCGAGGAACTCGGCGGCGTAGCGCAATTTCTTGACGTCGAGCCTCAGGCGATGGCGGTCGTCGGATCCGGCCTTGCCGAGCCGGGCGCCCAGCCGCCGCACGCGGCGCCATTGCCGCTCGAGCTGCTCGGTGGCGAGGCCGGCCAGCGCGCGCGAGGCGCGTTCGCGAAAGCGCCAGGCGCCGGCCTCGATCCACAGCGCCAGCCGCAGCATCAAGGCGCGCGCGCGCTCCGACGACAAAGCCGCCTCGACCCGGTCATAGGCCTTGTCCCGCGCCCGGAGCAGCCGGCCATGCGCCGGATCGTCCGCGTCGAGGCCGGGGTCGCCGGCGATGAGGACGTCGAGATTGCGGGCGTCGCCGAGCTGCGACGTGAACCAGCGCAATTCTTCGCGCAGGCGGCCGTATTCGCTGTCGCGGATCGCCGGCCGGAACAAGGTGAAGGCGGAGCGCAGGCGGCGCATCGCAACGCGCGACTGATGGAGCACGGC
>DASQFO010000237.1:0-5288 GCA_035633095.1 Allosphingosinicella sp.
AATTGCCGCCGCAATTGGGGCAGATGCCGCCCAGGGGACCGTCCACGCAGGCCGTGCAACACGTGCATTCGAAGGTGCAGATTCGCGCGTCTTCGCTGTCCGCCGCCAAATCCCTCCCGCAACGCTCGCAATCGGGCCGCAACTCCAGCATCAGGCCGCCTTCACCGCTTCGCAGATCGAATCGACCACCTCGGTGACCAATGCCTGATCCTCGCCTTCGGCCATCACCCGGATCACCGGCTCGGTGCCCGATTTGCGGATCACCAGCCTGCCGCTCTCGCCGAGCCTCTTCTCGGCCGCTGCGATCGCGGCCTTGACGCCGTCCGCCTCCAGCGGCGCGGCGCTGCCGAACCGGACGCTCTTCAACAGCTGCGGCAACGGCTCGAACAGGCTGAGCAACTCGCTCGCCGGCCGCTGCGAAGAGACCAGCTCGGCCAGCACCTGCAGGCCCGCGACCAGCCCGTCGCCGGTGGTGGCATAGTCGGAAAGGATAATGTGCCCGGATTGCTCGCCCCCGACATTGTAGCCCCTGGCCCGCATCGCCTCGAGCACATAGCGGTCGCCGACCTGGGTGCGCTCGAGCTTCAGCCCTTGGCCAGCAAGAAAGCGCTCGAGGCCGAAATTGGACATGATTGTCGAAACCACGCCACCGCCGCTCAGCCGGCCGTTCCGGTGCCAGGACGAGCCGATCAGCGCCATCAGCTGGTCGCCGTCCACGGTCTCGCCCTTTTCGTCGACCACGATCAGCCGGTCGGCGTCGCCGTCGAGAGCGAGGCCGATATCGGCCCCGGTCTCCGCCACGGTCCGCTTCAGCAGGGCGGGATCGGTCGAGCCGCAGCCATCGTTGATATTGAGGCCGTTGGGCGTGACGCCGATCGCGACCACCTCGGCGCCAAGCTCCCACAAAGCGGAGGGCGCAACCTCGTAGGACGCGCCATTCGCGCAATCGACGACCACCTTGAGGCCGTCGAGCCGCAAATGCTTGGGGAAAGTAAGCTTCGCCGCGTGGATGTAACGGCCGCGCGCGTCCTCGATCCGGCGCGAACGCCCGATTTCCTCGCCCGGCACCAGCCTGGGCTCCTCGTCGAGCAACTTCTCGATCGCCAGCTCGTCCTTGTCCGAGAGCTTGTAGCCGTCGGGGCCGAACAACTTGATGCCGTTGTCGACGAACTTGTTATGGCTGGCCGAGATCATCACGCCGAGGTCAGCGCGCATCGAATGGGTCAGCATCGCCACCGCCGGGGTCGGCATCGGCCCCACCATCACCACGTCCATGCCGACGCTGGTGAAGCCGGAGATGAGCGCCGTTTCCATCATGTAGCCGGAAAGGCGCGTGTCCTTGCCGATCACCACCCGGTGCTTGTGCGGGCCACGAAGAAAATGGGCGCCGGCCGCCTGGCCGATCCGCTGCGCCATCGCCGCGGTCATCGGCGCCTCGTTGGTCCGGCCTCTGATTCCATCCGTGCCGAAGAATTTGCGCGTCATGCCTGGGCTGCCCCGAATTTTCCCTTGCCGTCTCCAGTAGGGCCATCGACAAGGGGGTGAAAGCCCCATCAGCGCGGAAGGGCGACGCTTTTGAAACTCTCGCAACCGGCGCGAATACTGCTCGCGCTCGTCGTCGGCCTCGGCGCGGGGATCGCCAGCCTCTTCTTCGGCGGGGCGTCGACGGCGCGGGCGACGGCCATCGCCGAGCCGATCGGCGGGCTCTGGCTGAACGCCTTGCAAATGACGATCGTGCCGCTGGTCGTGGCTTTGCTGATCACCGGCATCGCCGCGTCGGCGCAGGCAGCGCGCGCGAGCCGGCTCGCGACCCGCGCGCTGATCCTGTTCGTGGTCCTGCTGTGGATATCGGCGCTCGCCGCGGCGCTGCTGACGCCCATGTTCCTGAACCTCTTCCCGCTCCCGGCCGAGTCTGCGGCGGCGTTGCGCGAGGCGCTGACCAGCGCGACAATGGTGGGCGAAGCGCCGAGCTTTGCCGACTTCATCCGCTCGATCGTCCCCACCAATCCGGTCGCGGCGGCGTCGGAGAGCGCGATCCTGCCGCTCATCGTCTTCGTCACGATCTTCGCCTTCGCCTTGACCCGGGTGCCGGCGGCGCCCCGCAAGACCCTGGTCGGCTTCTTCCAGGCGATCGCCGACACCATGCTGGTGGTGATCGGCTGGGTGCTGTGGATCGCGCCGGTGGGCGTGTTCGCACTTGCCTATGTCGTCGGCGCGCGCGCGGGCGGCGCCGCGTTCGGCGCTCTGGCGCATTATGTGCTCATCGTAACCGGGGTCGGCGTCGTGATCTGGCTCGCCGCCTGGCCGCTGGCGCTGTTCGGCGCGAGGCTCTCGCCGGTCCGCTTTACCCGCGCGGTCGCCGAGAGCCAGGCGCTCGCCTTCAGCACCCAATCCTCCCTCGCTTGCCTTCCCGCCATGCTCCGCGGCGCCGGCGCGCTCGGCGTCCCGGTCGCCGCCTCGGGTGTCGTTCTGCCGATGGCCGTGGCGATCTTCCGAGCGACCGGCCCGGCCCAGAATCTCGCGGTGGCGATCTACATCGCCTATTGGTTCGGGATCGAGCTGACGCCGATGCACATGGCGCTCGGCATCGCCGCCGCCGCGACGACGACGATGGGCGCGGTCGGCATTCCGGGCCAGGCGAGCTTCGTCACCTCGATCGCCCCGATCTGCCTCGCCATGGGCCTGCCGATCGAGCCGCTGGCGCTTTTGATCGCGGTCGAGGTCCTGCCCGATCTGGTGCGGACTTTGGGCAATGTCAGCATGGACGTCGCGGCGACCGCGGTCGTTGCGAAGCGGTCGGGATTCGATGAAACCGAAAGCGACAGCCGCGAGGACCGGCTGCTGAAGGAGGGCGCATGAAATATCGCACGCTTGGGGACGGCCTGAAGGTCTCCGCGCTCGGCATTGGCTGCATGCCGATGGTCCGCGGCGGCAACATCACCTACGGCGAGGCGGCCAGCGAGGACGAATCGATCGCGACCATCCACCGCGCCATCGATCTCGGCATCACTTTCTTCGACACCGCCGAAATGTATGGTCCATTCACCAACGAAAGCCTGGTCGGCGAGGCGATCAGGGGGAAGCGCGACGGCCTCGTCATCGCCACCAAATTCGCGTTGCGCTGGGACGGCAACACCCCGGTCGGCTTCGACGGCAGCCCCGAAAATGCCCGCCGCGCCTGCGAAGGCTCGCTCCAGCGGCTCGGCATCGACACGATCGACCTCTTCTACCAGCACCGGGTCGATCCCAACGTGCCGATCGAAGAGACGGTGGGCGGCATGGCCGAACTCGTGAAGGAGGGCAAGGTCCGTCACCTCGGCCTCTCCGAAGCGGCGCCCGAGACGATCCGCCGCGCCGCCGCGGTCCATCCGATCGCCGCCCTGCAATCCGAATATTCGCTGTGGGAGCGCGACGTGGAGGACGAAATACTCCCCGTCTGCCGCGAGCTGGGTATCGGCTTCGTGCCGTACAGCCCGCTCGGCCGCGGCTTCCTGACCGGCCAGATCAGGAGCAAGGCCGACCTTCCCGCCGACGACTGGCGCCATAACGACCCGCGCTATTCGGAAGAGAATTGGGACGCGAACCTGAAGATCGTCGACGCAATCCGCGCCGTCGCCGACCGGCACGGGGTCAGCCTCGCCCAAGTGGCGCTCGCCTGGCTGCTCGCCCAGGGCGACGACATCGTCCCGATCCCCGGCTTCAAGCGCCGCGCGACGCTCGAGGACAGCGCCGCCGCCGTCGACGTCGAGCTCAGCCCCGCCGATCTCGAGGATCTCGAGGCGGCGCGCGCCGTTGCCGGTCCGCGCTACAACGAAGCCGGGATGGCCCGCGTCAAGCTTTAGCGGCTGAGCAGGTCGCCCAGCGGCGAGACGAGGGGCGCGTGGTAAGAGGTGACCAGCGCCCAGAGGATGAGGCCGCCGAGGAGCGCGATCCAGCCCGGATTTGCCGCCCGCCAGCGCAGCTTGCCGTGGAGCAGAGCGACGAACGGGACGAACGAAGTCCGCGCTTCCCAGTCGCGCCAGGCGTCACCGAGGAGCCGCTCCTTCTTGGCGTCCTGGCCGAACGACCCGAACAAAGCGAGCACGAAGATTCCGCCGGTCACGATCAAATTGCGCGGGCTGCCCGAAAGCGAGGCGTGGACGAGCGCCCACAGGATGAAGCTCCAGTTCATCGGGTGGCGGGTGATCGCGAACACGCCTTTGGGCGCGCCGATCTCATTCACCTTCGCGCCGGGCCTGGGAAAGGCCGGGTTGCCGATCAGCGAACCGGCGAGGAGGATGCTCGCGGCCAGCATCAGCGCCGATGCGATCGGCCACCACCAGAGCGGCGCCACCCACAATGGCGCCGAATCCGTCCCGGCTCCGTAAGCAAAAATGATCCAGGCGAAGGTGGCCAGCGCGACCAACGTATAGGCCGCGGAAAAGCCGCGCTCGCCGAGCCGCGCCACGAGCGCAGGCCGCAGCGGATGCGACATCAGGAAGTGGGTGCCGACGAAAGCGGCAGTCGCCAGGGCAAGGCCGGAAAGTCCGGTCACCGCGGATCGTAAGCGTGCGGAAGCGCGCCCTCCCGCGGCTGGCGGTAGCGATCGCGAAGCCGGGTTTGCCGGTTCTCGAGGCTCTGGCGGACGCCGTCGATCCAGACCGCCTCGACGCCGGTGGCGAGCTCGAGCGGGTCGCCGTCCCAGAGCACCACGTCGCCGCGCCGGCCGGGCCGCAACGAGCCGATCTCGCCGCCCATCCCCAGCGCTTCGGCGGGGGCCGAGCTGATCGCCGCGAAGGCCTGGCTCCAGCTGAGGCCGGTATGGCCGGGCACCCGGCCGATCGCGACCAGATTGCCGGCATATTGGGTCGAAAGCCGAACCTGCCGCGCCTCGTCGTCGTTGATCATCCCGATCGCGACATTGATCCCCGCCGCGCGCATCCGCCCGACATTGGATTGGGTCGCGGCGAGCTGCTCGAAGCTGGCGGGAAGATCGACCAGGGCGTTGGCGATGACCGGCACCCCCGCCGCCGCGATCTCGGCGGCCACGCGCCAGCCTTCGGTGGCACCGACGAGGACAATCCTCAAGTTCGCGAACTCGCGCTTGAGCGCCAGCACCTGGAGGATATCGCTGGCCCGCTCGACATGGACGAGCAGCAGCTGCCGTCCCTGCAGCACCGGCACCAAAGCCGCGGCGTCGAAGCGGGTCAGCAGCACGTCGTCCGAGCGCTGGGCGCCCGGGAGGATGTAGGGATTCTCGGCGAGATCCTCGGGCGGCGGCGCCGAGGCCGGCCTCGCCTGCCCGCGGG
>DASQFO010000238.1:0-5268 GCA_035633095.1 Allosphingosinicella sp.
GGCGAGCGCGTCCGCGAAGGCGCGGTGCGGCGGAATGGTGAAGACGGCCGGGTGCACTTTCTCAGCCTAGGCACACACGAATCGTCATTCCAGCGGGAAACGCTCAGGCCTGCTCCAATATCGCTTCCGCCTCGGCGATGCTGTCCGGCCGGCCGATGTCGAACCAGAGCCCCTGATGGACGGCGCCGAAGCAGCGGCCGGCGGCGATCGCGCGGTCCCACAGGATGTTGGTCGAAAACGGCCCGTCGGGCAGCTCGCCTTCGAACAGCCGCTTCGAGACCATCTGGATGCCGGTAAAGACGAACGGCGCGACGCCGTTCGGCCGGCGCCGCTTCAGCGCCCCCGCCCTCGTCATGTGGAAGTCGCCGCGGCCCTTGTGGCAATGGGCGCGAGCGAGCGGCACCAGCAGCAGCAAGGCGTCCATCCGCGCCTCGTCCCAGGCCGCGGCAAGCAGCCGCAGCGTATCGACCGGCCCGTCGATCCACAGGTTATCGGAATTGACGACGAGGAAGGGATCGGCGTCGATCAAAGGCAAGGCCTTCCTTAACCCGCCGCCCGTTTCGAGCAACAACTTTCGCTCATCAGATAGAGAGATTTCAATGCCTTTCACACGACTCTTAAGATGTGCTTCGAGCGGCCCGGGAAGATAATGAACGTTGACGACGGCCCTGGCCACGCCCGCCGCGCGGAGCCGGTCCAAAGCGTGATCGATCAGGGTGCGGCCGGCGACTTCGACCAGCGGCTTGGGCCGGGTCGCGGTGAGCGGGCGCATCCTCTTGCCGAGCCCCGCCGCCATCACCATCGCCGTCGCCGGCACCGCCGCGCCCGGATCGGGCCGAAGCGCCAGCGGTTTCCTGGCGCGGCTCATGCCGCGATCTCCCCTTGCCAGGCGGCCGCGCGCTTTTCGGTGGGGACGTTGCCGTCGAACCAGGCCCGGATCGGCGCCAGCGCGGGGTGCGCCAGGTCGCGCTCGAGCAGGCCCCACATCCGCGGCTGGAATGCCGTATATTGGGGCTTGCCGTCACGCTTCCACAGACGGGTGAAAACCCCCAGGATGCGCGTGTTCCGCTGCGCCGCCAGCGCCCAATAAGCGGTCTCGAATGCGGCGCCTTGCCCCGCCGCCCCGCTATAGCGGTCGACCATGGCGCGCTCGATGGCCGGGGTGACGTCGCGGCGCGCATCCTCCAGCACCGAGGCGAGATCGTAGGCGGGGTGGCCGACGACCGCGTCCTGGAAATCGAGCAGCCCCAAATGCCGGATGCCGGTTCGGCCGGCGACGAGCATGATATTCTCGGCATGATAATCGCGAAGCACGGTGACCGGCCCCAGGCCGTCGCCGGCGACCGGCGCGAGAACGGCCCGCCACGCGGCGCGATAGGCGTCAACGTCCACGTCCAGCCCGAGCGCCCGGCAATACCAGTCTGGAAACAGCTGCAGCTCCTCGAGCCATTGGTCGAGCCCGTGAGGCCTGAGGCCGGGCATGGGCGGCTGGGCGTGGAGATGCACGAGGAGATCGACCGCAAGCCCGTAGAGCTCCGCTTCCCGGCTCGGGGCCATGTCGAGCGCTTCGCGCAACCGGGCATCGCCGAAATCGTCGATCAGCAGCAGGCCCCGGTCGAGGTCGTGCGCAAGGATCGACGGCGCCGAGAGCCCGGCGCCGAGAAGCCATTGCGCCACTCCGACGAAAGGGCCGGGACTTTCATGCGGAGGCGGCGCGTCCATCAGCACGGCGATCTGCTCGCCGCGATGGACCCGAAAATAGCGGCGGAAGCTGGCGTCGCCCGCCAGCGGCCTGATCTCGCATCCGTCCCAGCCATGCGCGGCGAGAAAAGCGGGCGCATAAGCGGGCGGAATCACGTCGGCGGCCATCGCGCTGCCCAAGCGGGCGGCACCGATGCTGTCAAGGCGCGCGCGCCGTCCGCCTCGACCTCGAGCGTGAGGCACAGCGCGTCGGGCCAGAGCCGGGGCAGGATTTCGGGCCATTCGATCAGCATCGCGGCTTCGCCCCGCGCTTCGTCGAGCCCGAGCTCGTCCAGCTCGCCCGCATGCTCGATCCGGTAGAGATCGACATGCCACAGAGGAATGCGCGTGTCGGGCGACGCATAAGCCTGGACGATCGGGAAGGTCGGGCTGGCGACGTCGCCTTGATGCCCCAGGCCGCGCAATATGCCCCGGCACAAAGTCGTCTTTCCGGCGCCGAGCGCACCGGACAAAGCGATCACGTCCCCGGCGCGGAGCCGGGCGGCGAGCAAGCGCCCGAAGCCCTCGGTCGCATCGGCATCGGCAAGACGGATCGTCATGCCCCTATTCGGCGACCTGCGCGATCGGCCAATCGGCGCGCTGCTCGGCGGTGCGCGGCAGGCGTATGGTCACCGTCGTCCCCTCCTCGGGCTCCGAGACGAGCTCGATCGTGCCGCCATGCGCCTCGACGAACTGCTTGGCGAGCGGGAGGCCGAGGCCGATCGCGGCCTCTTCGCCGCTGCGCGCCTCGGCGGTGCGGCTGAATCGGTCGAACGCGCGCGCCTGGTCCGCGGGTGCGATGCCGCGGCCATTGTCGGAGACGATGATCCGGGCCTCGTCGCGGTCGCCCTCGGCGCGGAGCAGCACGCGCCCGCCCTTGCCGGTGTAGCTGATCGCGTTCTTGACGACGTTGCCGAGCGCCTGGCTCAGTCGGCGCGGATCGCCTGTGACGATTCCGACCGACGGCTCGATCTCGACGGCCAGCGCGATCTTCGCCTTCTTCGCCAGATCCTTCACCTTCGCGGCTTCCTCGGCGCACAAAGCGGCGAGATCGACTTCGTCCTCGGCGAGGAGCAGGCTGCCGGTGTCGCTCTGGGTCAAATCGAGGACATTGTCGATCAGCGCGCCCAGCCGCGCGACGCTGTCGAGCACGGCGGCGACATATCCGACCGCCGTCGGCGGCAACTCGCCGCCATAGCCTTCGGCGAGCATCTCGGCGAAGCCGGCGATCGAGGTCAAAGGCGTGCGCAATTCATAGCTCATGTTGGAAACGAAGGCGGTTTTGAGCCGGTCCGCTTCCTCGAGCGCCTCGTTGCGGTCGCGCAGCGCCGCCTCGACCTTCCGGCTGTCCGAAATGTCGAGCATGGTGAAGAGCGCGTTGCCGTCGGGGAGCGGCACCGCCGCGAATTCGAACTCGCGGCCGTCGAGCATCGACACCCGCCCCGACCTCTGCTTGCGCTCGACGGTGGCGCTGCGCACCAGCTCCCGGACCAGGCCGGCATGGCTGGCGCGCTTCAGCTTGGGCGCGAGCAGCGGGGTCAGCGCGTCGACCCGCGGATGGCCGGCGAGCTGCTCCTCCTCGAGCCCCCACAATTCGCGGAACCGGTTGTTCCAGAGCGTGAGCCGCCCGTCGGACGCGAACACGCCGACCGCCTCGAACAGATTGTCGAACGTCGCGGTGCGGACCTGGAGCAGGGTGTCGCGCGCGGACGCGAGCTGGATCTGCTCGGTGCGGTCCTCGAAGATCGTCAGGAGGCCGCCGTCGGGAAGCGGCTGGGCGACGACGCGCAAATGCTTGCCGCTCGGGAGCAGCCAATCCTCCTCCTCCGCCGCGAGGCCGCTGGTGAACCAGCGCCGGTGCTCCTCCTTCCAGTCCGGAAAGTCGCGCACTTCGGGCAAATTGCCCGCCTCGCGCATCGCGTCGATAACCCGGTCGAACTCCGGACGGTCGGCGAGGAAATCCGCGGTCAGCGAAAACAGGCGCGCGAACGGCTGGTTGAAGAAGATGAGGCCGCGGTCCCGGCCGAACTGGGCGACGCCGGCGGAGAGCCGGTCGAGCATGTCGCGCTGGGCGCGCACGAAGCGGTTCAGGTCGGCGCGGGCCTGCTCCTGGTCCTCGACGTCGATCGCATAGCCGGCGACGCCGTTCGGGCCCAGCGGCACCTCGACGACCTGCATCATCCGCCGCTCGCCCGAGATCGTCGCCGGGACGGTGCGGTAGAGGGCCTGCTGCTGATCCCGCACCGCCGCCGCTTCGCCCAACGGGCCCTGGCCGTCGGCCTCGTCGACCAGCTCGATGCCGTGGCGGATCACCGCCCCCGCATCCTCGGCCTCGACCGCGGCGACATAGGCAGTGTTGACCATGGCGAGATTGAGGTCCGGGCCGCGATGCCACATCGGGAAGGGCGCGACCTCGATCAGGCTCGACAATGCTTCGAGCGCGGCCGACCGCCGCTCGAGCCGTGCCGCCATCGCCGCCGCCGCTTCTTCCGCCTCGGTGACGTCGACGAACCAGAGCAAGGCCGATCGCGCGATTATGCCCGCGGGCGCCGGCCCGCCGTCGATGCGCAAGATGCGCGACGACCCCGCCGGCCGGACCGTGACCGAGAAGGTCCCGCCCGCGGCGGCGTCCGCGACGAGCCCGCCGAGCGCGACGGCCGCGGAGGGTTCGAACGGCGCCCGGTCCCCGAACAGCCCCATCCAGCGTGCCGGCAGCTCAGGCATGCCGAGCGCGCCCGCGAGCCGGTCGGAGCCGGTGATCGTCCCGTCGGGCGCGATCACCAGCGGCAAGGCGGGCGCGGACTGCAGCAGGATGGCGAGGCGAACATTGTCGTCGAGGACGCCGCTGGCCGCCGCCTCCCGGCGCGCGGCGCGGATCGCGGCCCAGATCGCGGCGGCGAGCCAGGCGCCCGCGACGAGCGCGATCAGGGCCGCGGTCAAAGGCGAAAGCGTCATTGCGCCTGTCTAGCGGGCGAGGGTGCGTTGCGGAAGCGGCGGGCGCCCCAAAAAAGAATGCGCGCGCGCCGGGACTCGGATCAGTAGCGGTAATGGTCCGGCTTGAACGGGCCCTCGACCGGCACGCCGATATAATTGGCCTGCTTGTCGGTCAGCTTGGTGAGCTTGACGCCGAGCTTGTCGAGGTGGAGCCGAGCCACTTTCTCGTCGAGATGCTTCGGCAGGACGTACACCTTCTTCTCGTACTTCGTGTTGTTGGTGTGGAGCTCGATCTGCGCCATGACCTGGTTGGTAAAGCTCGCCGACATCACGAAGCTCGGATGCCCTGTCGCGCAGCCCATGTTGAGCAGCCGTCCCTCGGCCAGCACCATGACGCTGTGGCCATCGGGGAAAACCCACTCGTCGTACTGCGGCTTGATGTTGATCCGTTTGATGCCGGGAAAGGTCTTGAGCCCGGCCATGTCGATCTCGTTGTCGAAGTGCCCGATATTCCCGACGATAGCCTTGTCCTTCATCCGCCGCATGGGATCGACGGTGATGATGTTCTTGTTCCCGGTCGCGGTGACGAAGATG
>DASQFO010000239.1:0-2352 GCA_035633095.1 Allosphingosinicella sp.
CATCCTCTTCGACGACATGCGCGGTGACGTGACCGACCTTGCCGAGCGCCAGGCCGCCATCGTCCATTTCGCCGCCGGGCGCGGCGTCGCCGAGCGCGTGCTCTGCTGCCCTTCTTATTATTCAAACGATCCGATCCTCGACGCCGTCTTCGGCGAGCGCCCGGCTTTCTATCTCGAGCAATTGGGGCGGCTGCTTGACCCCGCCATCCGCATCCTGTGGACCGGCGCCGAGGTCTGCGCCCGGGAATTCACCCCCGGGTCCCTCGCCCGCGTCGGCGAGCAGCTCCGCCGCAAGCCGTTTTTGTGGGACAATTACCCGGTCAATGACGGCGCGCGGATGTCGCAGCACCTCCATGTGCGCGCCTTCACCGGGCGCCCCGCCGCGATCGCCCCCCACATCGCGGCGCACGGCATCAACCCCGCCTCGCAGCCGCTGCTCAGCCGGATTCCCGCGCTGACGCTCGCCGAAAGCTACGCGCACGGCGACGCCTATGATTATGGCGCCGCGTTCGCGCGGGCAGCGCGGGCCGTCCTGGGCGACGCGCTCGCCGAACGGGTCGGCCGCGACCTCCTCATTTTGCAGGATCGGGGGCTCGACCGGCTCGGGGCGCGCAGGGCCGCGCTGCGCGCGCGCTACGCGGCGTTCGATCATCAGGGCGCGCGCGAGATTATCGCCTGGCTCGACGGATTTTGGGCGGTCACCGACGATATGGTGCAAACCCAATAATTACGGCATCGCAACAATTAGGGTGGCTAACGAAGCGGCGATCAGGTCCTGAGCTCGGCGCCGAGCTTGCCCGCCTCCGCGACGATCCGCTCCGAAATCGCCTTCAGCTCCTCGTCGGTGAAGCTCTTCCCGGCGGGCTGCATAACAACCTCGATCGCAAGCGATTTCCGGCCATCCGGCACGCCCTTGCCGGTGAAGACGTCGAACAGGCTCGCGCCGGTGATCGCCGCTTTGTCGGCGCCGCGGACGGCGCGGAGCAGCTGGTCGGCGGCCAGCGCGGCCGGCACCAGGAAGGCGAAGTCGCGCGTCACCGCCTGCAGCGGCGGCGGCGCATAGGCGCTGCGCCTGTGGCCCGTCCGGCCGTGCTTTTGCGGGATGGCGTCGAGAAAGATTTCGGCCGCCGCCGCGGGCCTGTCGAGGTCGAACGCCTTCACGATGCGCGGATGCAGGGCGCCGAACTCGGCCAGCACGTTCCTGGGCCCGAGGCAGAGCCGCCCCGACTGGCCGGGATGATAGACGGACGAGGCGCCGGCGAGCACCTGGAGGTTGTCGACGGGCGCGCCGGCGGCGGCGAGGATCGCCAGCGCCTCGGCCTTGGCGTCGAACGCGTCGACGGGCCTGCCCGGGTCGCCGCGCCAGTGTCTCGCGCCGCGCGGGCCGGCGAGCACCAGGCCGAGCGTCGGCCGCTCGCCCTCCTCGAGATAGCGCCGCCCGATCTCGAACAAGGCGATGCTGTCGGCGCCCCGGGCCGCATTGCGCGCCGCCGCGGCAAGCAGGCCGGGCAGCATCGAGGGCCGCATTGCCTTCATCTCCTCGCTGATCGGGTTGGCGAGGATCCAGGCCGGGCCGCCGAACGCCGCCGCTTCGGTCTCGGAGATAAAGCTCCATGTCACCGCCTCGTTGAGCCCGCGCGTTGCGGCGGTGCGGCGCGCCTTGCGCTCGATCAATTGCTCCGCCGTCGCGGTCGGCTTCGCCACGCCCGCCGAGCGCGGGAGCGGCGTCGAGGGCAATTTGTCATAGCCCTCGATCCGCGTGACCTCCTCGACGATGTCGGCCGCGCCTTCCACGTCGCGGCGCCATGACGGCACCGCGATTTTCCAGGGATTTTCGCGCGTGACGACAAAGCCGAGCCGCTGCAGGATCGCCGCCTGCCGGTCCTCGGGCACGGCGATCCCGCCCAGGCCCTCGCTGCGCGCCGGATCGTAGGCGACATGCCTTTCGAGCTTCGGCGGCTCACCGGCGCGGACGATCTGCGAGGGGTCGCCGCCGGCAAGGTCGATCGCCATCGCGGTGGCGAGCTGGAGGCCGTCTTCGAGGAAGGCGGGATCGACGCCGCGCTCGAACCGGCTGCGCGCGTCGGAGACGAGGCCGAGCTTCTGCCCGGTGAGCGCGATATGCTCGGGGTCGAAATAGGCGCATTCGATGACGATGTCGTTCGTCGCCTCGGTGACGCCGCTATGCTCGCCGCCCATGATGCCGCCGATATCGTGGACCTGGCCATTGTCGGCGATCACGGTCATCGTGGCATCGAGCGTGTAGGTCTTGCCGTTGAGCGCGAGCACCTCCTCGCCGTCGCGCGCGCGCCGCGCGAAAAGCGCGCCCTCCAGTTTGGCGAGGTCGTAGAC
>DASQFO010000240.1:0-5685 GCA_035633095.1 Allosphingosinicella sp.
GCGGCCATGTCGAGCGTCTTGGAGATGCGGATCTTCTCGGCCGCGTCGTCGAGGTCGGCGGTCTCGTCGACCGTGATCACCGCATTGCCGACGCCGACGCCCAATGCCGGCGTGCCGCTCGAATAAGCCGCGGTCACCATCGCGCCGCCGCCGGTGGCGAGGATGCGGTCGCACTGCTTCATCAGCTCGTTCGTCTTGTCGAGCGTCGGCGTCTCGATCGCGATGACGAGGTCGGCGGGCGCGCCCATCGCCACGAGCGCGTCGCGCATCCTGTCGCAGACCGCCTTGTTGGTGAGCTTGGCGCGGGGGTGCGGCGCGATGACGATCGCATTGTGGCCCTTGACCGCGTTGATCGCCTTGATCACCGGCGTCGCCTCGGGGTTGGTCGAGGGCGAGAGCGCGCCGATCACGCCGACCGGTTTGGCGATGACAAGGATCTCGCGCTCGGGATATTCGCCGATGACGCCGACCGACTTGTCGTCGATGATGTCCATCAAAGCGGCGCGGGTCTTGCGGAAGATCTTGAGATACTTGCCCTCGTAATTGCCGAGCCCGGTCTCATCGATGGTGAGCTTCGCGATCTCCTCGGCGACGCCGGGCCTGGCGACCGACCAGACCATGGCGCGGATGAGGTCGTCGACCTGCTCCTGCGAATAGTCTTCGATCTGCTGCTGCGCCGCGCGCGAGCGCGCGACCAGGCCGGCGATCTCGGCGGCAGCTTCGGCGGCCTCGTCGCCGGCGAAGACTCGTTCCTGCTTGCCCATGCGAAGACTCCCGGCGCGCTCTGCCTCGCGCCATATGTAGGGCGCCACTAGCCAAGCCGCCACCGAAATGCCAGTGGACCCCCATGAAACTGGGTAGCCTGAAGAGCGGCCGCGACGGGCGGCTGGTGGTGGTCAGCCGCGACCTCGCCTGGTGCGCGGACGCAGGCCATCTCGCGCCGACGCTGCAGGCGGCGTTGGACGATTGGGAGGGGATCGAGCCGCAGCTGCAATTGCTCGCCACCGACCTCGAGCACGGCACCATCCCCAAGGAGCGCTTCCACGAGCGCGCCGCCGACGCGCCGTTGCCGCGCGCTTACCAGTGGGCAGACGGCTCGGCCTATGTGAACCATGTCGAGCTGGTGCGGCGCGCGCGCGGCGCCGAGATGCCCGAGAGCTTCTGGACCGATCCGCTCATGTACCAGGGCGGATCGGACGAGATGCTCGGCCCCCGCGAGGCGATCCCGCTCGCCGACGAAGCCTGGGGCTGCGACCTCGAGGCCGAGATCGTGGTCGTGACCGGCGACGTGCCGCGCGGCGTCGGCCGGGAGCAAGCGCTCGAGCACATCAGGCTCGTCGGCCTGGTCAACGACGTCTCGCTGCGCAATCTCATTCCGGCCGAGCTCGCCAAGGGCTTCGGCTTCCTCCAGTCCAAGCCCGCCTCGGCGCTGTCGCCGGTGCTGGTGACCCCCGACGAGCTTGGCGAGGCGTGGTCCGGCGGCAAGCTCGCGGGCGTGCTCAGGGTCGATCTCAACGGGGCGCCGTTCGGCCGGGCGGACGCAGGCCGCGACATGACCTTCGATTTCGGCACCCTCGTCGCCCACCTCGCCAGGACGCGCAATCTGGGCGCGGGGACGATCATCGGCTCGGGCACGGTCTCCAACCGCGACGAGGACGGCGGCCCGGGCAAGCCGGTCGACCGCGGCGGCCGCGGCTATTCGTGCCTCGCCGAGGTCCGCACCGTCGAAACCATCCTCGACGGCAAGCCGGCAACGCCCTTCCTCAAGGCCGGCGATTCGGTGCGCATCTGGATGGACGATGCCGAGGGCCGCTCGATCTTCGGCGCGATCGACCAGCAAGTGGTCGCGGCCTGAGCCGTCAGATTTCCCGGAAATTGTCGAGAATCCGCACGTCCGGGCCGTAATAGAGGCCGCACAGCCGCGCCGCGACCCGGGCGAGCTTGGCGGCCCGCGCCGCCGACAGGTTGGAATCGAAATACCAGCCCTCGACGAGCGGCTCGGCGTGCCGAATGAGATGCGGCGACCGGCCATAAAGCGCGGCCGGGGTCCGCGCGACATAGCGCCGCGACCGCCCTTTCTCGCCGGCGAACGCCTCGAGGAATTGCGGATGGGCGGCGGCAAGCTCGCGCAGCAGCACGCAATAGGCCTGTTTGAGGTTCGCCGCCGGGACTCTGCGGCCGCCAATCTCGACCGACCAGAGTCCGCGGCTGCGCGGTAGCCCCGCGCCGCGCGAAATGCTGCGTGCCGCCGCCTCGCGCGGGCCGGGCGCAAGGCCCGGCGCCGGAAGAAGCAGCCGGCGCAGGATATCGTTGTCGCTCTCCCCGAACGAGCGCCGCTGCCGCTCGATCACGCGGTGCACATCGAGGCTGATCGCGATTTGCCGGAGGGTCGATGCCATCTACTGTCTTATAAGACGGCTTTCTTATAAGACAAGTGGCGATCGACGGGCAGACGGCATGCCGGTTCCAGGTACGGGGTCCTTGACGGTTGTCGGGCACGGGATTTTGGCCGCAGGGTCGGGCGGCGCGGCCGGCTTGCCAAGCGGGACCGATCGGGTTCAAGGCGGCCTCCATGAAAAAAATGCCGCTCGCCTTCGCCACATCGTTCCTGGCCGCCGCCGCTTCCGCTTCCACCCTCGCCCAGGCGCCGCCGGCGTCGCCGCGTGCCCTTGCCGATGAGGTATCGGAGCACAATTTGCGCGCCACCGTCGAGCGGCTGGTCGGCTTCGGGACGCGGCACACCTTGTCGGTGCGCGACCATCCCACGCGCGGCATCGGCGCCGCCTTGAGCTGGACCGAGAGCGAGTTCCGGCGTTTCTCGCGGGCGTGCGGCGGCTGCCTCCGGATCGTGCGGCCTTCCGACACGGTGACGGGGCCCCGCATCCCCAATCCGACTTTGGTCGAGAATGTCGTCGCCATCCAGCGCGGCACGACCGATCCCGATCGCGTCATCATCATCACCGGCCATATCGACAGCCGCGTCACCGATCCGATGAACGCCACCGCCGACGCGCCCGGCGCCAATGACGACGGATCGGGCACGGCGGCGGTGATCGAGGCGGCCCGGGTGCTCTCGCGCCACCGCTTCGCCGCCACGATCGTCTATGCGGCGCTGTCGGGCGAGGAGCAGGGCCTGAACGGCGGCAGGATCATGGCCGCTTATGCAAGCGCGCAGGGCTGGCGGGTCGAGGCGAACCTCAACAACGACATTATCGGCAGCAGCTGCGGCTCGGACAATGTCTGCGACGACGCCAATGTCCGGGTCTTCTCCGAAGGGCTGCGCTGGCAGGGCGGCGAGGAATTGCGGCCGCTGGTCCGCAGCCGGGGCGGCGAGAACGATTCACCCTCGCGCAACCTGTCTCGCTTCCTCGACACGCTCGCCGACGAACTCGGCCTGGGGCTCGGCGTGCGGCAGATCTGGCGCAACGACCGCTTCGGGCGCGGCGGCGACCATACCGAATTCCTCAACGCCGGCTTCCCGGCGGTGCGCCTCACCGTCGCGGTCGAGAATTACAATTGGCAGCACCAGGATGTGCGAACCGAGAACGGCGTGGAATATGGCGACACGATCGCGCGGATGGATTTCCCCTATCTGCGCCGGGTGACGCAGCTCAACGTCGCGGCGATCGCGGCGCTGGCACGCGCTCCGATGCCTCCCGAGCCCACGGTGAAGGGAGCGGTGTCGACCAACACCACGCTGGAGTGGAATGAAGTCCCGGGCGCAGCAGCGTATATCGTTCGCTGGCGGCCTACCGATGCCGCAAACTGGACTCACAGCCTCAGAAGCAACCGGAGTCACGGCATCACGCGCAATGGCTGCCAAACGCTTACCAGCCACGGGCCCATAAATATCGCCCTCTGTACCATGTCGCTCATGGGCGTCCGCGTCGACGATTGGGTGTTCGGCGTGTCGTCGGTGGCGGCGGACGGGTCGGAGAGCCCGGTCGCCTCGGCGGTGCCGGGCGGGGCGTTCAGGCCGTATTCGCCGCCGCCTCCCGCTTCGCCGCAATGAGGATAGCGGCGACCGTGCCGAGATAGACCGCCGCCACCCAGAACGGGATCAGGGTGAAGCGGCCGTCGGGCAGCAGGGACCAGATCGCCGTCGCCCCCAGCGCGCGCACGACCGCGTGGGCGGTGTAGAGGCCGGGCTTGCCGTAGCTCCAGCCGATCACCGGCCAGTGCTGCGACATGCCGATCGCGAGGATGAGCGGGACGATCTGCGGCGCGTTGCCATAGGCGACGAAGGCGATCGGCCAGAACAGCAGCATCGCGGTCAAGGCCGGGCCTAACACGTCGTCGGTCGCGGTCTTGTCCTTCATGAAATCGCAGCGGAAGAGCTTGGCGAGCAGCAGCGCCAGCGGGAAGATCGCGCCGCTGAAGATGAAGGCGGCCAGGATCCAGTCGTCGACGCCGAGGTGATAGCCGGCGACGCCGAGCGCCGCCCAATAGACGGCGCCGGCCAGCGGAACCGGAAAGCCGCCCTTCAGCCGCACGAAGCTCGCCAGCTGGTCGCGGCGCACGGCCGTCCGAAGCTCTTCCATGGTCCTTGATCCCCCTCGCTGCTAGTGCGTTCGCACGAGACGTAACGATCATGACCAAGAAGCTCAAACCCGGCCTGCCCACGCGCGAGCAGCTGCTCGACTTCATCGCCTCGTCGGACGAGCCGGCGGGCAAGCGCGAGATCGCGCGCGCGTTCGGGCTCAAGGGCAATGAGAAGATCGCGCTCAAGAGCCTGCTCAAGGACATGGCCGACGAGGGGCTGATCGATTCGGCGCCCGGCCGCGCCTTCCACAAGATGGGCGGGGTGCCCAAGGTGACGGTGCTGCGCGTCGCCGATGTGGACGACAGCGGGCGCGCATGGGCGGTGCCCGAGCGATGGGAGACCGAAGGGCCGCCGCCGCGGCTGCGGGTGATGGATCGGCGTGGCAGGGATTCGGCGCTCGGCGTCGGCGACCGCATCCTCGCGCGAACCGAGGAGGGCCAGGGCGGGCTGGTCGCGCATCCGATGAAGAAGCTCTTGAAGGGCAGCGAGCTGGTGCTCGGCGTCGTCCATCAGGAAGGAACGAGCTTCTGGCTCAAGCCCGTCGAGAAGAAGGAGCGGCGCGAGCTGCCGATCTCAGAGCTCGGCGGCGCGCAGCCGGGCGACCTCGTGCTGGCGGAGAAAAGCGGCCGCCCGCCCCGTTTGGCGGCGCGGGTCGATACGATCCTCGGCGATCCGTTCGCGCCCAGGAGCTTCAGCCTGATCGCGATCCACAAGCTTGGGCTCCCGCACGAATTTCCCGAGAGCGTGGCCGCGGAGGCCGAGCTGGTGGCGGCGCAGACCCTGGGCGAGCGGGAAGATCTGACCCATATCCCCCTCGTCGCGATCGACCCGGCCGACGCGCGCGACCATGACGACGCGGTCTGGGCGGCCAGCGACGACGATCCGGCCAACCAAGGCGGCTGGAAGGCGATCGTCGCCATCGCCGACGTCAGCTTCTACGTGACCCCCGGTTCGGCGCTCGACAAAGAGGCGAGGAAGCGCGGCAACAGCGTCTATTTCCCCGACCGGGTGGTGCCGATGCTGCCCGAGACGCTGAGCGCCGAAATCTGCTCGCTCAAGCAAGGCGAGGACCGCGCGGCGCTGGTCTGCCACCTCCAAATCGCCAAGGACGGCCGGCTCAAGTCCTGGCGGTTCGCCCGCGC
>DASQFO010000241.1:0-8018 GCA_035633095.1 Allosphingosinicella sp.
GTCCAGATCGACTCGTTCGCAGCCGCGGGCGCAGACCGCGTCACGATGCTCACCGCGACGCACTCGGGGGAGGCGATCGGCGTGGTGCGCGCCGCGCTCGCGGCCGGGATCCCGGTCGTCATCAGCTTCACGGTCGAGACCGACGGTCGGCTCCCGAGTGGGCAGCTGCTGCACGAGGCGATCGAGGAGGTCGACGCCGCGACCGGCGGCGCGTCGGACCCCGCCAACATGGCGAAGACCGGCGACGAGCAATTGCGCGCCGCCGGCCTGTCGCGCCAGAAAATCTCCTACGCCAGGAGCCTTTCCGAGGAGGTCCTCTCGGGCCGGCTCGATTTCGACAATCTCCCCGCCGACGACGAGGAGGCGATCGCGCATTTGACCGCGGTCAAGGGCATCGGCCGCTGGACCGCCGAAATCTATCTGCTCTTCGCCGAGGGCCGCCCCGACATCTGGCCGGCGGGAGACCTCGCCGTCCAGATCGAGATCGGCAACATCATGGGCCTCCCCGAAAGGCCGACCGAAAAGGCGATCCGCGCGCTCGCCGAAGCCTGGCGCCCCCACCGCGGCGCCGCCGCCGTCTTCGCCTGGCACCATAGGCACCAGAGCGACATATTGGCGAAGGGATAAGCGGTCGCTACTCCGCCGCCTCGCGGAAATAGGTGCCGGTTTCGCGCAGCGCCGGGAAGGCGTCGGCATAGCCGTAATCGACCACGGCGCGCAGGCGATAGGAGCTTTCGGCGCGCGGCCGGCGCGGCGGGATCGGGGCGGGCGGGATGATCCGCGGCCGCGCCTGCGGGCGCTTCACCACCATGTCGCGAAACCATTCGCCGACATAGGTGCCGTCGAACCGGTGCACCCGGCAGCCGACGATGCGCCCCAAAGGCGCGCCGTCCATGCCGTAAATATTGGTTTCCCAGACGAAGCCGACGGGCTCGCCCTCGGTGCTGTACACATACATCGCCACTGAAACTGGTCCCCGCCCACAAGGCCGAACCCGCAACGCGGCCCGGCCTTCCTGCTGTGGCCCAAGCGGCGGCAAGTGGAAAGCGCCCGACGGGCCGCGCTGCGACGACTTGTTTTCCTCAGGCGGCGGGCGGAATATGGTAGCGACCCAGAGGGCACGCCGGAGCGGGCCAAGTCGTTGCAGGAGCGTCACGGAATGAACAGACTCGTACCCGCCCTGATCGCCGCCATCCTGACCGCGTTGCCGCTGCCGGCCCTGGCGCAGAACAGCAGCGGCACCGCGCCGGCGCCGTCCGCGCCGCCCAAGACCGAAACGCCGCCCGCGACGACCCCGCCATCGGCGACTCCGCCGGAGACGGTCCAGCCCGCCGAGCCGGCGCCCACGATCGTCGTCCAGCCGGCACCTCAGGCCGCCCCCCAACAGCCGGTCACCATCTCGCCCGACGCGGCCTATCCGAACGGCTTCGCCGACCCGGCCGACCCGTTCGCCAACGAGGCGAGCGCCTATAACGACAATCAAGGCGGGTTCGACTGGGGCCTGCTCGGTCTGCTCGGCCTCCTCGGCCTGATCCCGCTCATCCGCGGCAACGGCCGGCGCACCATCTACGTCGAGCGCGACGAGCCCCGCCGCGTCGTGAGGGAACGGATCGACGAATAAGGGCTAGCGCGCGTCGACGAGGACGATCTCGGCCTCTTCGAGCGCCTTGACCGTCACTTTCGGCTCGCCGGTGACCGCGACGCCGTCGCGCGCTTCGGCGCGGACGCCGTTGACCTCGATCGGGCCCCGGGCCGCGACCAGATAGAGGTGCCGCGCGGGATCGGCCTCGAGCTCGGCGGTTTCGCCGGCCGCCAGGGTCGCGCCCATGACGCGGGCGGCCGAATTGATCTTCAGCGCTTCCTTGTCCTGCGCGAATCCGCTGGCCAGGGTCACGAACCTGCCCGAGCGGTCGGCCTTGGGGAATTTCATCGCGCCCCAGCCGGGTTCGGCGCCGGGCGTGTCGGTCTCAACCCAGATCTGGAACAGGGTCGTCGCCTCGTCCTCGAGGTTGAACTCGGCGTGGCGCACGCCGGTGCCCGCGCTCATCACCTGGACGTCGCCGGCGCCGGTCCGGCCCCGATTGCCCATCGAATCCTCGTGGGTGATCGCGCCGGTTCGGACATAGGTGATGATCTCCATGTCGCGGTGCGGATGCGGCGGGAAGCCCGATTTGGCGGCGATCTCGTCGTCGTTCCACACCCGGATCGCGCCCCAGCCCATGCGGGAAGAGTCGTGATAGTCGGCGAAGGAGAAATGGTGGCGCGCGTTGAGCCAGCCATGGTCGGCATGGCCGAGCGAACCGAATTTGCGAACGTCGATCATGATGGATTCTCCTAGCACAAAAGCCCCTCCCCTTCAGGGGAGGGGTTTGGGGGTGGGGAAGTCGGGGGATCTGCGCAGCCCGATGGGGTCTCGCACGCCGTCCCCACCCCGACCCCTCCCCTGAAGGGGAGGGGCTTGACCTCTGGTCACGCCGCGAGCTTCAGCGCCTCGCCGGCGAACAGGCCGAGCGCCGCTTTGGCCTCGGCGATCGCCGCCTCGGCCGTTTCCGGCCCGTAGCCGAGCTTCTCGGCGCGCACGACGGTCAGGTCGGTGATGCCGATGAAACCGAGCAGGGTGCGGATGTGCGCCTCCTGGCCGTCCATCGCCGCGCCCGGGCCTTCGCTGTAGAGGCCGCCGCGGCTTTCGATCAGCACCGCCTTCTTGCCGGTCATCAGGCCTTCGGGGCCGTTCTCGCCATAGCGAAAGGTGACGCCGGCGCGCGCCACATGGTCGAACCAGGCCTTGAGCGTCGAGCTCATCCCGAAATTGTACATCGGCGAGGCGATGACCAGCAGGTCGGCCTCGGCAAGCTCCGCGACCAGCGCGTCCGAGAGTTCGCGCGCGGCGAGCTCGGCCGCGGTCGCGGGCGTGCCCTTGATCGCCGCCACCGTGGCGGCGGTAAGGTGCGGCACCGGATTGGCGCCGACGTCGCGCAGCACGATGCGCAGACCGGGATCGGCCTCGCGCAGCCGGTCGGCCAGCGTCGCGGCGAGGCCGCTTGAGACCGAAGCATCGCCATTGGCGCTGCTGGTGACGATCAATGCTGTCTTCATCTCAAATTCCCTTGGATTGCGTTGCAGGCATGGATGTAATCGGCTAGCAGCGTTGCCGGAAGACCATCAGCAAGCATCATGGTGTTGCGGAATATGGAACAGTCAGCGCCCGACCTCGTCGACGTCCTCGCCTTCGTACGGGTGGTCGAGACCGGTTCCTTCGCCCGCGCCGCGGAGCGGATGGGGGCCTCGAAGCCCGCTTTGTCGCGCCGCGTCGCCCGGCTCGAGGGGCAGTTGGGCGCGCGCCTCCTCACCCGCAGCGCCCGCGGCGCCCAGCCGACCGCCGTCGGCCAGGCCTATTACGAGCGCGCCTCGGCGATCCTCGCCGACCTCGAGGCCGCACAGGAGGTGGTCGCCGAGGCGGTGACGCAAATCGCGGGCCCGATCCGCCTCAGCGCGCCCTTGTCGTTCGGCATCTCCTATCTCGCGCCCGCGCTCGCCGATTTCGCAACGCTCCATCCCGGCGTCGAGCTCGACATCGAGTTCGAGGATCGGGCGGTCGATCTCGTCGGCGGCGGCTACGATCTCGCGGTCCGGATCGGCCGGCTCGCCGATTCCGCGCTGATCGCGCGGCGCATCGCCCCGGTGCGCAAGCACGTCATCGCCAGCCCCGCCTATCTCGACGCCCACGGCCGCCCGGCCCGGCCCGCCGACCTCGCAGGTCACGCCATCCTCGTCTACGGCAACGAGCAATGGCGCTTCCGCGCCGGCGAGCGCTGGGAAACGGTTCGCGTCACGGCGCGGATGCGCGCCAACAATGGCGAGATGCTGCGCGCCGCGGCGGTGGCGGGCCTCGGCATCTGCATGCTGCCGACCTTCATCGCCGCCCCGGCGCTCGAGGCGGGCAGCCTCGAGGTCATCCTGCGCGATTTCGCCGTCGAGGAAGGCGCGCTCCACGCGGTGATGCCGCCCGGCCGCGCCGCCACCGCCCGCGTCCGCGCCCTCGTCGACTTCCTGGTCGAGCGCTTCGGCCCCGAGCCCGCCTGGGACCCGTGCTGGGGGGCGCAGGAGCGAGCGGACGCTGGACGCGGGGAAGCGACGCGCTAAGAAGCGGCATCCGCCTTGCCGAAGGATCCGCCCTTGAAGCTCAAGCTCCCCCTCGCCGCTCTCCTGCTCGCCACCACCGGCGCAACCCTTGCCCGGCAGGCCGCGCCCGCGCCGGCGCCCGCCGCCACCTCCGGTCCGGCGGCCGAGGACGCGCGGCTCAACGCCTTCCTCGACGCCGCGTTCGACGAGCAGATCGCGACCAACCCGCAGCTGCTGACCAGCCTCGGCAGCCGGGCGCTCTACGACCGGCTCAACGATTATACCGACGCCTATCGGGCGCGGCAGCTCGCGCTCGAGGAGCGCCAGCTCGCCGAACTGCGCCGCCGCTTCGATCGGGCCCGCCTGTCGCCGGCCGGCCGCCTCTCCTACCGCCTGTTCGAGGAGGAGGTCGAGGACGACCGCGCCGCCTTCCGCTGGCGCTGGCACGGCGTTCCCGCGACCAACAACGGCAGCCCGATGGGCTCGATCCCGGTTTTCCTGATCAACAACCACCGGGTCGACAGCGTCGCCGACGCCGAGGCCTATGTCGCCCGCCTCAACGAGGTCGAGCGGGTGATGGGCGAGATCGGCGCCAACATCCGCCACCAGGCCGAGCTCGGCATCGTGCCGCCGCGCTTCAACTACGCGCCCGTGCGCGAGGACGGACGCCGCGTGCTCGCCGGCGCGCCCTTTACCGACGGGCCGGACGGCCCATTGTTCGCCGATTTCAAGACCAAGGTCGGCCGGCTCCAGATCTCCCAGGCCGACAAGGACCGGCTGATCGCCGGCGCCCGCGCGGCGCTGACCGGCCCGTTCCGGCGCGGCTACGAATCGATGCTCGCCACGATCGCCGCGATCGAGCCCCGCGCGACCGGCAATGACGGCGCCTGGAGCCTGCCCGACGGCGCCCGATATTACGCCCAGCGCCTGCAGCAATCGACCACCACCGACCTCAGTGCCGAGCAGATTCACCAGACCGGCCTGCGCGAAGTCGCGCGCATCCACGTCGAGATGGAGCGGATCAAGGCCCTGGTCGGCTTCACCGGCACGCTCCGCCAATTCTTCGCGCACATCAACCAGAGCCGGGAGTATAAATATCCGAACACCGACGAGGGCCGCCAGCTTTATCTCGCCGATGCCCGCGCCTTCATCGCCCAAATGACGGAGGCGGCGCCGCGCTGGTTCCGCCGCCTGCCGCGCGCGCCCTTGGAGGTCCGCGCGGTCGAGGCGTTCCGCCAGGAGACCGCGCCGGTCGCCTTCTACAACCGGCCCTCGCCCGACGGCTCGCGCCCCGGCATCTTCTACGTCAACCTCGCCGACATGGGCCAGGTGCTGCGCCCGCAGGTCGAGGCGATCGCCTATCACGAGGGCGCGCCCGGCCACCATTTCCAGAACGCGCTCGCCCAGGAACTGCCGAACGTGCCCAAGTTCCGCCGGTTCGGCGGCAACAGCGCCTATGGCGAGGGCTGGGGCCTCTATGCCGAAGGGCTCGGCAAAGAGATGGGCTTCTACCGCGAGCCGATCTCGGAATTCGGCATGTATTCGACCCAATTGTGGCGCGCGGTCCGGCTCGTCGTCGATACCGGCATCCACCACCATCGCTGGACCCGCGAGCGCGCCATCCGCTATTTCCTCGAAAACGCGCTCCTCTCCGAACGCGACGCGGCCAAGGAGGTCGAGCGCTATTTCAACAATCCCGGCCAGGCGACCAGCTACATGATCGGACGGCTCAAGATCATCGAGCTGCGGGACCGCGCGCGGGCCGCGCTCGGCACCCGCTTCGACATTCGCGATTTCCACGCGGTGGTGCTGGAAAATGGCGCGGTGCCGCTCGACGTGCTCGAAGAGCTTGTCGACGCCTACATTGCGGCGAGGAGGGCTTCGTAATGGCCGGCGACGCGCCCCCGCCCCCCGATCGCCTCTCCAACAATCCGCGCAGCCCGCATTTCGACGTCGACGCGCTGCGCCGCGGCGTCGGCATTCGCTTCAAGGGCAAGGAGCGCGAGGACGTCGAGGAATATTGCGCGTCGGAAGGCTGGATCCGCGTCCAGGCCGGCAAAGCCGTCGACCGCCACGGCATGCCGGTGACGGTCAAGCTCAATGGCGAGGTCGAGACCTGGTGGCGCGAGGAGGGTGGGGAAGGAACCGGCGCAGAGGCTGAATAGTCTGAAGGGCCGTGAAGATCGCCACTTTCAACGTCAACGGCGTCAACGGCCGGCTGCCGCTCCTGCTCGACTGGCTCGCCGAGGCCGCGCCCGAAATCGCCTGCCTGCAGGAATTGAAGGCGCCGCAGGAGAAATTCCCGCAAGCCGCCATCGAAAAGGCCGGCTACGGCGCGATCTGGCACGGCCAGAGCCGCTGGAACGGCGTCGCCATCCTCGCCCGCGGAGCCGAGCCGATCGAGACCCATCGCGGCCTCCCGGGCGACCCCGACGACAACCACTCCCGCTATATCGAGGCGGCGGTGGGCGGCGTCCTGGTCGGCTGCCTCTATCTGCCCAACGGCAACCCGGTTCCCGGGCCCAAATTTCAGTACAAGCTCGCCTGGACCGAGCGCCTGATCGCCCGCGCCGCCGAGCTCGTCGCGCTCGACGGCCCGGTCGTCCTCGCCGGCGACTATAACATCATCCCGACCGAGGCCGACGTCTACAAGCCCGAGCGCTGGCAGGGCGACGCCCTGTTCCAGCCCGAGCCCCGCGCGCAGTACCGGCGGCTGCTGGCGCAGGGCTGGACCGACGCCATCCGCCGCCTCCACCCGAAGGAGACCATCTTCACCTTCTGGGATTATTGGCGCAACGCCTTCGCCCGCAACGCCGGCATCCGCATCGACCATTTGCTGCTGAACCCCAAAGCGGCGAAGCGCCTGAAGGCGGCCGGCGTCGACACCTGGGTTCGCGCCCGCGAAAAAGCGAGCGACCACGCCCCGGCATGGGTGAATCTCCCCTAGGGCATCGCGTTGCCAGCCGGGGCACTAGAAGCAAATGTGGACGCACCTCAGCAAGGTCTCGCGCACCCTCTCCTTGTCGGATCCGCCCCAGCAGATATCGATGCACCATTCGAGCCGAATGTCCTGCCGCTCCAGCCGCGGGAACGGCCGGCCGGTGCCGTCGCCATCGTCCAGGCTGCCCAAGCCTTCGAAGTCGGCGCCCTGCGCCTCCCTCATCCTCAAGGTGACGTCCTTTGGCGGATGCAGCCCGGCTCTTTCGAGAAAAGACCTGGGATTCGCCATCGCGGCCCGTCGCTCTTCCATGGGAAGCTTGGCGATCTCGGCGAACGAGCGCGCGGCTTCGTCTTCGAACAGGCTCTGCATGAACTCCTTTGTTGCGGCGTCGCGATAAGTCATCTCAGCTCTCCTTTGCCGGACGACCTTAGGCCCCGGCGACGATCCGATCCGTGACGGGGATCACGCTTCCTGTCCTTTCGAGGGAGATCGCCAAAGCAACGGCTCCGGGGTTTCCGCGACGTCGGCCGTGCGCCGGCACGGAGCACCGGCGGCATATGGGGTTGGAGAGCGGAGCAGGGCCCGGGTCAGTGGGAACATCGAAAAACTGGTGCCCAGAAGAGGACTCGAACCTCCACGCCCTTGCGAGCGCCAGCACCTGAAGCTGGTGCGTCTACCAATTCCGCCACCTGGGCACGGGGCGATGAGTTAGAGAGCGCCGCGCCGCTTGTCAATTAAGTCTCGTGCGGGCGCGCGCATCCTTCCCAGGCGGCCTGCCGCTCGTGTATTCCTGGGGGATCACCGGTCGCGCGGGCGTGCGGCCAAATGAGGAGGACCGGCGATGGCGGATCGTCTCGACGATCAGGGCATAGCGACCGTTTTCGGCGGCTCCGGCTTTGTCGGGCGGTATGCCGTGGCGGCGCTGGCCAAGCAGGGCTGGCGGGTGCGCGCGGAC
>DASQFO010000242.1:0-3327 GCA_035633095.1 Allosphingosinicella sp.
ATCGCGCTCGTGGGCCCCGGCGGGGCGGGTAAGACCAGCCTAGCCGAGGCCCTTCTTTTTGCGGCGGGCGCGATGGGGCGGCAGGGCTCGGTCGCGGACGGCTCCAGCACCGGCGACGCCAGCCCCGAAGCCAGAGCCCGCGGCGGCTCGACCGAGCTCAATCTGATGCATTACGACTATATGGGCGACCGCGATGCGCTGATCGACTCTCCCGGGTCGGTGGGCTTCGCGGCCGACGGCGCGCTCGGCGCCGCGGTCGCCGACCTCGCTCTGGTCGTGGTCGATCCCGATCCCGGCCGCGCCTTGCTCGCCGAGCCGACGCTGAGGCAGCTCGAGGCGCTCGGCATCCCGCACATGATCTTCGTCAACAAGATCGATCAGGCCCGCGGCTCGATCCAGGACCTTCTCGAAGCGCTGCAGCCGATGTCGCAATCGCCTCTGGTCGCGCGCTGGATCCCGATCCGCGACGGCGAGAAAGTCAGCGGCTTTGTCGATATCGCGCTCGAGCGGGCTTATTATTACCGCCCCGGCCAGGAATCGGAGCAGAAGGAGATTCCGGCCGAGCTCGCCGATCGCGAAGCGCTCGAGCGCACCCAGATGCTCGAGAAGCTCGCCGACCATGACGACACTTTGCTCGAGCAGCTTCTGATGGACGAAATTCCGGATCGCGAGACCGTGTTCGCGGACCTCGCCAAGGAGACCGGCCAGGGGCAGATCGTCCCGGTCCTGTTCGGATCGGCGACCGGCACGGCGGGCGTGCGCCGGCTGATGAAGGCGCTGCGCCACGAGGCGCCCGATCCCTCCGCCGCCGCCGAGCGGCTCGGCGCGGGCGGCAATTGCGCGTTCGTGTTCAAGGTCAGCCATGGCGGCGCGATGGGGCGCCTTTCCTATGCCCGCGTGTTCGGCGGCGCGCTCAAGGAAGGCGCGGAGCTGAAGAGCAGCGGCGACGAGCATGTCCGCGTCGGCACTCTGTTCGCGGTCCAGGGCGAAAAGACCGCCAAGCTCGCCGAGGCGAAAGCCGGCGACGTGGTCGCCGTCGCCAAGCTCGACGGAGTCCATGCCGGCGAATGGCTGGCGGCCGGCAAGGCGCCGCCCCCGCCCGAAGTGCCGCAGCCGACCCGCAACTTCGCGCTCGCCATCGCGACCAAGGACCACAAGGACGACGTCCGCCTGTCGACCGCGCTGCACAAGCTGACCGAGGAGGATCGCGCGCTGCTGTGGGAGCAGGACGAGGCGATGCACGAGACCCGCCTCAAAGGCGTCAACGACGAACATCTGAAGGTGACGCTGGAGCGGCTCAAGCGGCGCTACGGCGTCGCGGTCGATTCGCGGCAGACGGCGATCGGCTACAAGGAGTCGATCCGCAAGAGCGTGACCCAGCGCGGGCGGCACAAGAAGCAATCCGGCGGCCACGGCCAGTTCGGCGATTGCGTGATCGAGGTGAAGCCGCTGCCGCGCGGCGAGGGCTTCAAGTTCAACGACAAGATTTCGGGCGGGGTCGTGCCCAAGCAATATATCCCCGCGGTCGAGGACGGCGTCCGCGACGCGCTGGTCAAGGGGCCGCTCGGCTTCCCCGTCGTCGATGTTTCGGTGACCCTGATCGACGGTTCGTATCACAGCGTGGACAGCTCGGAACTTGCGTTCCGGACGGCGGGGCGGATCGGCATGTCTGAAGCGCTTGCCCAGGCCGCGGCGCATTTGCTCGAGCCGGTCATGAAGGTGACCATCCTGGTGCCGAACCACGCGACGTCGAAGGCGACCTCCGCGGTCGCGAGCCGGCGCGGGCAGATGCTGGGCATGGAGCCGCGCGAGGGCTGGTCGCGCTGGGACCGCGTCGAGGCGCTGGTGCCCGAGGCGGAGATGCAGGGCTTCGACGCCGAGCTGAGGTCGCTGAGCCAGGGTCTCGCCACCTATCAGGCCGAATTCGACCACCTCGCCGAATTGAACGGCGTTTTGGCCGACAAGGTCGTCCACAAGGAGCTCGAACCGGCCTGACGGTACCGCCTAGCTTGGATGTGCCTCCGCCGCGGCGGCGCCCGCGTCCGCCGGGATGGGCGCCGGCCCGTGCTCCTCGCCGCGCGAGACCGCCACGGCGATGGTGAGATCGCCGGTGACGTTCAGCGTGGTCCGGCACATGTCGAGCAGGCGGTCGACGCCGAGGATCAGGCCGATCCCTTCGGCCGGCACGCCGACCGTCGTCAGGATGATCGCGATCACCGGCAGCGAACCGGCCGGCACGCCGGCGGTGCCGACGCCGGCCAGGATGCAGATCAGCAGCACCGTCACCTGATCCCACAGGTCGAGATGGACGCCGAAGAACTGGGCCAGGAACAGAACGGTAATGCCCTCGAAGATCGCGGTGCCGTTCTGGTTGGCGGTGGCGCCGATGGTGAGCACGAAGCGCGACACGCGCGGCGGCAGCTTCAGATTGTCGTGGGCGACTCGCAGCGCGGTCGGCAGGGTCGCGTTCGACGAGGCGGTCGAGAAGGCGACGACCATCGCCTCCTGGATCTCGCGGAAGAAGGCGATCGGCGACTTCCTGGCGATGAAGGCCAGCACCAGCGGGTAGGTCACGAACATGTGGAGCCCGAGCGCGAGCAGGACGACTCCCACATAGGCGGCCAGGCGGCCGAGCAGCTCCCAGCCGAACACGGCGGCGAGGTTGAACATGAAGCAGGCGATGGCGAGCGGCGCCATGCGGATGACGATTCCGATCAGGCGCATGGTCACGTCGAGCATGCCCTGGATCGCGTCCTGCAGGCGGTTGGCGGCCGGGCTGTTGACCAGCAGCAGCCCGATGCCGAACACCAAAGCGAAGAACATCACGGCAAGGATGTCGTTTTCGGCGGCCGCGGCGACGACGTTGTTGGGAATGATCTTGAGCAAAGTGTCGACGATGCCGGTTTGCTCCCGGCTGGTGGTAACGATCTGGCTGGTCCGTTCGCCCTGCTGAGCCAGCATCTCCTGGGCCTGGGCCGGATCGACGCCGACGCCGGGCTGGAACAAATTGGCGGCGGCCAGGGCGATGGCGACCGCGATCGACGACAGAATCACGGTGAAGAGAAGGGTCTTGACGCCGACCCGCTTCAGCGCCCGGACGTCGCCCATTTCGGCGATGCCGGTGACCAAAGCCGCGAACAGCAAAGGAATGACCAGCATGAACAGAAGGCGCAGGAAGATGCTGCCGATCGGGCCGGTCACGTTGGTGGTGACGGCCGCGACCCAGGGCTCGCCGCCCTGGCTCGAATAGACCGCGAGGCCGGCGCCGAGCCCGACGAGGAAGCCGATCAGCATCTTCATCTGCAGCGAGACCCGCCGCTTCACGGT
>DASQFO010000243.1:0-3455 GCA_035633095.1 Allosphingosinicella sp.
GACGCTCGCCGCGCTCGATCGCCTCGCGTTCGCTCTCGTCGCGCGCCAGGCCCTTAACCCCGGTCCAGCCGTAGTGGACCGAGAAATAGCCGCCCGCCGCGAGCGGGATGCCGACCGCGAGGCCGGCCAGCATCGGCCCGATATATTGGGCCAGGCTAAGCACGGTGCCGATCACGACCGCGGTCGTCGAGGTTACGAGCAGGAACCAGCCGACGGCGAGGGCGACCAAAGCCCGGCGCGCGCGCAGCCCGCGATGGGCGGCGATCGCCTTCAGGAGGTTGAGCTCGGCCTCGGCGTAGCCGCGGCCGTCCTCGACCAGGCGGCCGAGCAGGTCGCCGATCGATTCGCCCTGCGGATCCTCGGCCGGTCCGTCCAACGCTCAGGCCCCGCCGCCGGAATCGCGCCCGCCGCGGGCATCGTCCAGGCCGGACTTGATCACGCGCATCAGTGCGAAGCCGGCGACGGCGGCGATCCCGATCGCGATGCCGGGGCTCTTGCGGACGAATTCGCGGGTGTCGTCGACGATATCGTCGACGCTCTTGGTGCGCATCCTGTCGGCGAACGAGGAGACCGCGCCGGCGGCGCGATGGGCATATTCGCCATAATCCTCGCCGAACTTGCTGTCGACCGAACGGGCGGCGTCGGCGATGACGAGGCTGAAATCGTCGAGCAGGCCGGTCGCCTTCGACTTGCCGTCGTCGGCATAGCCGCGGATGCGGCCGCCGGCCTGGCCGCGCAGGTTCGAGACCTGGTCGCGGACCTGGCTGACCAGCCGGTCGGTGCCCGAGGTGGCGCCGGGCTCGGCGGTGGCCACGAAGCCGACGTCGCTGCCACCCTCGGCGGACGCGCCGCGCACGATATGGTCGGTGCCTTCGGGCAATTCTGGTTCGCGACGGGGCATATCAATCTCCACTGTTACAAGGGACTTGGTTCGCTTTAGAACACCCGCGGCGCGGCGAACGTTCCGGGCTTCGAGAGGAAAGTTGCATGAGCCTTGACGGGCCGATATTCGCCCCGCATCGCCTTCATAACTCATAACGAGGCCGCAACAAAATGACCGCGATCGTCCACGTCCACGGCCGCCAGATCCTCGACAGCCGGGGGAATCCGACCGTCGAGGCCGAGGTGCGACTCGAGGACGGAAGCTTTGGCCGCGCCGCAATCCCCTCAGGGGCCTCGACGGGCGCGCACGAGGCGGTCGAGAAGAGGGACGGCGACACGGGCCGCTGGCTCGGCAAGGGCGTGTCGCTGGCGGTGGGCGCGGTGAACGGCGAGATCGCGCAGAAGGTGACCGGCATGGCCGCCGAGGACCAGGCCGCCCTCGACGCCGCCATGACCGCGCTCGACGGCACCGAAAACAAGGCGCGGCTCGGCGCCAACGCGATCCTCGGCGTCAGCCTCGCTTGCGCGAAGGCGGCGGCTGCGGCGCGCGGCCTGCCGCTCTACCGCTCGGTCGGCGGAGATGGAGCGGTGACGCTGCCGGTGCCGATGATGAACATCGTCAACGGCGGCGTCCATGCCGACAATGGGATCGACTTTCAGGAATTCATGGTGATGCCGGTCGGCGCGCCAAGCTTCGCCGAGGCCCTGCGCTGCGGCGCCGAGATCTTCCACACCCTCAAGAAGGGACTTCATGACGCCGGCCTTTCGACCGCGGTCGGCGACGAGGGCGGCTTCGCGCCCAACCTCGCCTCGGCCCGGGACGCGCTCGAATTCATCATGCGCTCGATCGAAAAGGCCGGCTACACGCCCGCCGGCGACGTCGTGCTCGCGCTCGATTGCGCGGCGACCGAATTCTTCAGCGACGGGGCTTACGCGATGGGAGGGGAGGGGCGGACGCTGTCGCCACCCGAAATGGCGGACTTTCTCGCCGAGCTTTGCGACGCCTATCCGATCGCCTCGATCGAGGACGGCATGGCCGAGGACGATCTCGAGGGCTGGAAGACGCTGACCGAGCGGCTCGGCGACCGCGTCCAGCTGGTCGGCGACGACGTCTTCGTCACCAACCCCAAGCGGCTGGCGATGGGGATCGAGCTGGGCATCGCCAATTCGATCCTGATCAAGGTCAACCAGATCGGCACCCTGACCGAGACGCTGGAGGCCGTCTCCGACGCCCATCGCGCCGGCTACACCGCGATCATGTCGCACCGCTCGGGCGAGACCGAGGATACGACCATCGCCGACCTGGCGGTTGCCTGCCATTGCGGGCAGATCAAGACCGGCAGCCTCGCACGGTCCGACCGTACGGCGAAATACAACCAGCTGCTGCGAATCGAGGAGGAGTTGGGCGGCGCCGCCATCTACCCCGGACGGGGCGTTTTCGCCTCGACTCGCTGATCGTTCGATTTAGCGTATTTTCACTGCTTCCGCCTCAAAAGGCTTGATTCCGGACGAAATTGCTGATTCTGTTACCGCGCGATGACAGTAGCGGGGCGCAGTCCTTTGACATTGATCCGGCGGGCGGCCTGGCCCGCTTTGGGATCGCTCATCATCGTCTATTTCCTGGGCGCCGCCGTGCTCGGTGAGAATGGCGTGTTCGCCTGGGGCGATTACCGCCGCGCCAAGGCCGAGCGCAACGTTCAGCTCACCCAGCTGGAGGCGGAGCGGGCGCGGCTCGCGCACCGCTCGCGGCTCCTCGATCCGCGCAGCGCCGATCCCGACCTCGTCGAGGAGATGGTGCGCGGCGAGCTCGGCCTGGTCCGCCCCGACGAGGTCATCATAACGCTCGACGCCGAGCCGGCCGCCCGTCCCGCTTCCGCACGGCGCCCCTAACAATTATCCCTTCCTCCGGTTCGTCGCAGGCGATTGAAATCCGCTCCTGGGCACCCGTTGCGCGCATTTGCGTTTGCCGCCATAGAGCCGCAGCTTGTCGACCAGGGAAAGGGCCTTAGAGAGTGGCCAGGCCAGCATCGCCGAAACGCGCCGCGAAGAAGGAAGCAGCCGCGCCAACGCCCCCGGCGGCCGCCGATCGCGAACGCCCCGAGCAGCCCAAGCGCTACCGGGCGTCGAAGGCCGAATTGCTCGAATATTACCGCCAGATGCTGCTCATCCGCCGCTTCGAGGAGCGCGCCGGGCAGCTCTACGGCCTCGGCCTGATCGGCGGCTTCTGCCACCTCTATATCGGCCAGGAGGCGGTCGCGGTCGGGCTGCAGTCGGCGATGATCGTCGGCAAGGACAGCGTCATCACCGGCTATCGCGACCATGGCCATATGCTCGCCTATGGCATCGACCCGAAAGTGATCATGGCCGAGCTGACCGGCCGCGCCGCCGGCATCTCGAAGGGCAAGGGCGGATCGATGCACATGTTCAGCGTCGAGCACGGCTTCTACGGCGGCCACGGCATCGTCGGGGCGCAGGTCAGCCTCGGCACCGGCCTCGCGTTCAAGCATAAATATGCCAAGGATGGCGGCACCTGCCTCGCTTACTTCGGCGACGGCGCGGCCAACCAGGGCCAG
>DASQFO010000244.1:0-1880 GCA_035633095.1 Allosphingosinicella sp.
AGGTCCGCCTCGACGCCGACGGCGGCGATGTCGAGCTGGACCGCGAGATGATCGAGATGATCCGCGATCCCCTGACCCACATCGTCAGGAACGCGATCGACCACGGCATCGAGCCGCCGGAGGAGCGCGCCGCGGCGGGCAAGCCCAAGATGGGCGTGCTCAAAGTCTCGGCGCGCCAGGCCGGCAACCAGATCTTGATCGAGGTCACCGACGACGGCCGCGGCATCGACGGCGACGCGCTCGTCCGCAAGGCGCGCGCCGCCGGCCTGGTCTCGGCCGAGCAGGCCGACAAGCTCTCGCCTTCGCAGAAGACCGCTCTGGTCTTCGCGCCGGGCCTTTCCACTGCCGGCGAAGTCACCGCCATTTCCGGCCGCGGCGTCGGCATGGACGTGGTCCGCGCCAATATCGAGCGGATCGGCGGCGTCGTCGACATCGACTCCAGGGCCAACCAGGGCGTCAAGCTCGCGATCCGCGTGCCCTTGACCCTCACCATCATCCCTGCGCTCACCGTCAGCGCCGGCGGCCAGGTCTTCGCCATTCCGCGCTCGGCGATCGACGAGATCCTGCGCATCCGCGCCGGCGTGGTGCGGTTCGATCGCGTCGGCGAGGCCGAAATGGCGACGGTGCGCGACCGCCGGCTGCCTGTGGTCGGCCTGCCCGCGCTGCTCGGCATCGAGGCGTCGTTCGAGCGCGAGGAGCAAAAGATCATCCTGCTCAAGCCCGCCGGCGGCGACGTATACGCGCTGATCGTCGATGCCGTGCACGATCATGAGGAACTGGTGGTAAAGCCGGCCGCGCCCGCGGTGATGGCCGCCGGGCTCTATGCCGGCACCACTCTGGCCGACGACGGCCGCCCGATCCTGCTGCTCGATCCCTCGGGAATGGCCAAGCAGGCCGGCATCCTTTTCGAGGACAACGACATCGACCGCGCCTTGCTCGCGAAGGCCGACCAGGCCGAGGCCGAAGCCGGAGCGAGGGAAACGACCTTGCTCCTGTTCCGCGCGCTCGACGGGACCCGGCGGGCCGTGCCGGTAAGCGTGGTCGAGCGGATCGAGGACGTCGCCGCCGAGGCGATCGGCTTCCACGCCGGCGCTCTGCGCGCGGCGCTGGGCGAACGGATCCTTCCGCTCGCCGGCTGCCAAGCGGCGCCCGAGGCGGGCAAGCTTCGCATCCTGCGCCTCACCGACAGTGTCTCCGAAATCGCTTATGGCTTCGCCGAAGTCATCGAC
The DNA here is from genome assembly GCA_035633095.1 of Allosphingosinicella sp. Lineage (GTDB taxonomy): Bacteria > Pseudomonadota > Alphaproteobacteria > Sphingomonadales > Sphingomonadaceae > Allosphingosinicella. The sequence continues at coordinate 1,230 of DASQFO010000244.1, forward strand.
ATCCGCTCGCTCGTCCTCGACCTCCAGCCGGCGGCGGGCCCAGGCGAGGTCGCGGGCGTGTTCCTGCTCGACGGCGCCCAAGTCGAATTGCTCGATCCCTATTGGCTGTTCGCGGCCCATGCCGGCCCCGGCGCCGGCGCGGCTTCGGCCGAACCGCCGGTCTGCGCGCTGCCGCAGGGCGATCCCTGGATCGACAACATGCTTCGTCCGCTGATCGAGAGCCTCGGCTATCGCATCGCAAAGGCCGGCGAGAGCGCCGCCGACGTCGTGATCGCGCTCGAAAACGACGAGGCCGCCGCCACCGACGCCAGGCAAGTGGTCCGCATCCGCGCCCGCCCCGAGCGCGAGGGCAAGAAGGACGGCAGCGTCTATCGCTACGACCGTGCGGGCCTCATCGGCGCGCTCGAAGCGGCGAAGGGCAGGGCCAATGGCTGAACTCCTTCTCATCGCCACTCTGGCGGGCCGGCGGATCGCCTTTCCGGCGTCGGAGGTCGAAGCCGTCGTCGAGCTCGAGGAGCTGACGCCGGCGCCGCGCGCGGCCGCCCATGTCGCCGGCTTGTCGGCGTTGCGCAGCCGCGTCCTCACCGTCATCGACGGCCTCGCCTCGCTCGAATTCGGCCGCTCGGACGGAGCGGAGCTGAGCGAGGCGAT
>DASQFO010000245.1:0-6691 GCA_035633095.1 Allosphingosinicella sp.
ACAAACGCGACGCCGAGAATATGGCGGCGGGCACCTCGCCGCTCGACCTGGCGTCGCTCTCGCACGAGTTCGCGCTGGCGATCGAGAAGGACGTGACGCCGCCCAACCTCGCCTCGCTGGTGCTGCTCGTCGAGGAAAAGCGCAAGCGCGTGCTGCTCACTGGCGACGCCGGCGACGAAAGCCTGATCGAGTATTTCGAGGCGGCCGGGCTGTTCGGCGCTGACAAGAGGCTCGAGGTCGACGTGCTCAAGGTGCCGCACCACGGGGCGGAAAACAGCTATTCGGACGATTTCGCGGACAGGGTGCGTGCCCAGCACCTCATCTTCTGCGGCGACGGTGAGCACCACAATCCCGAGCCGGACGTCGTCAAGGGCTATCTGCGAACAATCAAGGCCCGCCCGCTGAGTGGCGGCCGCACCACGACCTTCTGGTTCAACTGGTCGGGCGCGCGGGCCGCAGAGCATCTCGATCTGTGGAACGAGGTCGAGGATCAGTTCAAGCCCGGCGCGATCCCGGGCACGATCAAGCGCAAGTCGCTCGGCAAGGGCGCGAGCCGGTTGACGCTGAGTCTCTGAGCCGTCCGGAGCGGCGAGCCGGGATCGGTGTCTTTCGGAGGCTCGACTTATCCACCGAATCTTCCACAGAATTCTCTTTGCAGGTCGGAACGCGGCCCCGCAACCCGCGTTATATTCGCCGTCCAATCGGTCTTCGGACCGAGCGGATTTGAAGGTTACGAGCTTCGGCCACGAGTCTTCAGGGAACCCCGCCGGGTCAAACCGGCGGGGTTTACCTTTTGGGCTCCCCTGCGCGCGCGCCGGTCAACAATCGCGCCAAGCGATGCTATCGTGAAAATATATGGGGGACGCGCTCAGCCCGACCGGGAGGGAGACTTTCGCCGCCGCCTTCCGGCTCGCGCTGGGCGGCTGGCTCGGCTGCGTCCTGCTCCAGGTTGCGCTCTACCTGAGGCCGGCGCCGCATGGCGGGCCGTTCCTCGCCGAATGGGGGCGCTATTTCTGGCTCGCGCTTTATTACGAGCTGCTCGGCATCTGGCTGCTCTCGCTGCCTTTCTTCCTGCTCTGGCTGATCGTCTATCGCCGCCCGTTGCGCGGCCGCCGGTGGCGGATCGCGCTTTGGCTCCAGGCCGGCCTGCTGGCCGCGAACCTGCTGTTCAGCCAGATCGACCATGAAATCCTCCGCTTCCTCGGGGTAAGGCTCAACCCCTCCTTCCTCTACGCCTACGGGCAGCCCGGGATGCTGGCCGACCCCCTGTTCCTCGAATTGCTCGCCGCCGACCGCGGCGGCGCCTTCATGCCGGTCGTGCTGCTGATCCTCGTTCCCGGCGGCTACGCCTGGTGGGCCGTTCGCGTCATCCGGAGCGAGCGCGGCGGCCGCGCCGCGCCCTTGTGGCTGGCGCTGGCGCTCGCGCTGGTGCCGCTCGCGGCGCCGGCCAACGCCTGGCGGATGGCGACCAGCCAGTTCCGCCTGCGCAAGGTCGAGCCTTTGGTCCTCGCGATCGCGGCCGACCTGCACCAGGGCTATGCCGATTGGGCGCGCCCGGCGGATTTCGCCGCCCTTGCCGCCGATCACCAGCGGCGCTGGCTCGCGCGCAGCGCCGACCCCCACTGGCGCTTCCCCGACCCCGAGCGCCCTTACCTGCGGGTGCCGGCCGGGCCGCGGGGCTCAGCCCCTCGGCCCGCCGAAGCCTGGAACGTCATCTACCTCCAACTGGAGACTCTGCGCGGGCTCGAAATGGGCGCGCTCGACCCGGCGGCGCGGCCGTCGGCGACGCCCTTCCTCGACAGCCTGGCGCGAGGGCCGAACGCGGCGCTCTGGACCCGCGCGGCCAGCTTCGGCATGCCGAGCATCAACGGCCTGTTCGCGAGCCATTGCTCGATCGTGCCGCCGGCGCGGCGGTACATCACCGGCCACACCGGCACCGGCCTGCTCTGCCTGCCCGAATTGCTGCGCGCGCGCGGCTACCGCGCCGAAATGTACAATGGCGGCGACACCGACTGGGACAATAGCAGCCCGTTCATCGCCCGCTGGTACGATCGGCTGCGGCGCTTCCCGGAAGCCGAGGGCCGCGACCGGATCGTCTTCCGCGCCGCGGCGGCCGAGATAAAGCGGCTCGGCCGGAGCGGGCGTCCGTTTTTCGCCACCGTGGTTTCGGTCAGCAACCACACGCCCTTCACCAGCCGCGAGCCCGCGCTCGACATCGCCGGCCGGGCGACGCCGGCTGAGCGGATCCGCAACACCACTCATTATATGGACGACGCGGTCCGCGAGTTCGTGGCGGCGATCGCCGCCGAACCCTGGTTCGCGCGCACCCTGATCGTGATCGCCGGCGATCACGGCTTCAACGCCGGCGAGCACGGGCTGAGCCCGGGCCGGCAGGATCTCTACCGCGAATCGATCTGGGTGCCGCTGATCATCGCCGGCGCCCATCCGCGGCTTGCGCCGGGCCGGCATGACACCCAGGCGAGCCTGCTCGATATCGCGCCCACCATCGCCGATCTGCTCGGGCTGCGCATCGCCAATCCCTGGCAGGGACACAGCCTGCTCAGCGTGCGTGCCGGCGGCGGGCAGGGCGCTCTCGTCCGCGATTCGGCGTGGTGGGAGGAAGGGGCGCTGAGCGCGGTCCGCGATCCGGCCGACGGCCGCGCGCGCCTCTACGGCGATTGGCTGCAGCGCCGCGACCTTGGCGATCCGCGCCGCGCCGAAGCCCTGCTCGCCCGCGCCGCGCGCGCGCAGCGGCTCAACGATTATCTGCTCCGCCACGATCTGGTCTGGCGCCGATGACCTCGTCGTAGAGCGATTCCAGCCGGGCGATCTGCCGCGCGGCATCGAACCGCTCTTTGGCCAGCCGCCGCGCCGCCGCGCCCATGCGGTGCCTGAGGTCGCGCGCGTCGAGCAGCTCGGCGAGGCGCGCGGCGAGTGCCCCGGCGTCGCGTTCGGGGACGAGGAAGCCGGTTTCTCCCTCCGAAATCGCCTCGGGAATGCCGGAATGATCGCTGCCGATCGCGGGCAGTGCGGACGCCGCGGCCTCGACGATCACCGTCGGCAGCCCTTCGGCATCGCCGTCGCGCGCGGTGACGCTCGGCGCGGCGAGCAACCAGGCCCGCCGCATCCAGCCCGCGACCTCGGCCGGCGGCAGCGCCCCCAGGAAACGCACTGTGCCCCCCAATCCCTGCGCCTGCCGCTCGAGCGCGCCGCGCAACGGTCCGTCGCCGATGACGACCAATTGCCCCCGGCCCAGCCGCGCGAAGGCGTCGAGCAGCACGCTCGTTCCCTTTTTCTCGACCAGCCGGCCGACATGGAGGATGAGGCCGGGCTCCGGCGTCCCCGCGCCGGCGAAGCGCTTGAGGTCGACGCCGAGATAGTGGGTCAGGGTGCGCTCGGCCGGATAGCCGCGCGCCAGCGCCTGGCGGCGGAGCGCCTCGGAAACGGCGAGGAACAGCGCCCCGCGCGCCATCAGCCGGCGCTGGAAGAGAGCGTAGCGCATCCAGGAGAGGCGGCCCGAGCCGAGCATCGAAGCGCGCGAGCGGCTGACGTCATAGCCGTGCAGCGTCGTCACCAGCTTCACGCCGAGCGCCTCGGCGAGCGGCAAAGCGAGGAGCCCGTCGGTGGCGAAATGGGCGTGGACCAGCGCCGGCCGGTGCGGCCGCAGCCGATCGGCCATGGCGCCGGCCCAGCCGAGCCGGAAGCGCAAGCGGTGATCGGCGAGCAGGACCCGTCCCTCGAGCCGCGGATCGATATTGCCCTTGTCCTCGAGTCCCACGACCAGCGGCTGGTAGCGCTCCAGTCCCGCCGCCTGGGCCTGCACGAATCCTTCCGAGGCGTTGAACAAAGGCGAGCGGAAGACCGCGGCGACCGGCCGCATATCGCTCTTAAACGGGGGTGGCAGGGCGTTCGTCATCGGGTTAGTCATCGCATAGCGGGCCGCGATACAAGCGAAAGTCGCGTCCCCCCAGGGTCCCTAGCCCCGCGGGAGATTCATGAGCGAAGCGAAATCGGCGGGACGGGTGATCCTGGGGGGCGCGCGGGCGACCGCCTTCGGCTTCGCCATCCGCTTCGGCGCCCGGATCGCTTTCCTCTATATCGCCGCGCGCCTGTTCGGCCTCGCTCTGTTCGGCGCCTACACGCTCGCCGTCGCCGCGGTCGAGCTCGCGGTCACCCTCGGCGGGCTCGGGTTCAAGCGAATCCTGTTCAAGCGGCTCGAGGAGGAGGGGGGAGACCGCCCCCACATCCACATCGTCCTCGACGCCGCCATCCTCGTCGCCGCGGTCAGCCTCGCGCTCGGCGGCCTGTTCGTCCTCGCCGTCGCCGCGACGCCCGCCGGCTTGGTCTCCGGCGACGTCGCCTGGGCTCTGGTCGTGCTCGCGCCGATGATCGCCGGCCAGGCGCTGATCGATCTGTTCCTCGCCGGCACCCGCTGGACCCATGTCATCCGCTACGAGGTGCTCGGCCGCAGCGTGATCGAGCCCTATGCCGCGCTCGCCGCCGCTTTGGCCGCCTGGCTGCTCGGCTATCGGGAGAGCGGCCTGTTGATCGCCTATTGGGCGGGGACGCTGGGCGCGCTCGCTTACGCGCTGGTCGGCGCCCGGCGCTGCCTCGGCGCGTTCCGCCTTGCCGCCTACCGCTTCGCGCCGGGCCGGATCCTGCCTTTGCTCCGCGCCAGCGCGGCGGCGACGCTGAACGACGTCCTGAGCGGCCTGTTCGTGCGCGTCGACCTCTGGCTGGTCGGCATCTTCCTGGGCGTGGGCCCGGCCGGCATTTACGGCATGGCGCGCCAGATCCGCACCCCGGTCCGCCAGGTCCGGCAGAGCTTCGACGGCCTGTTGAACCCGATCATCGCCCGCACCCTCGCGCTCAAGGGCCCGACGCAGACGGGGATCGCGGCCGCCTCGGCGGCGCGGCTGATCCTGGCGGTCCAGCTTCCGATATTGATCGCGCTCGCGTTCGGCGGCGTGCCCCTGCTCGCCTGGTTCGGCCCTGCGTTCGTGCTCGGCTATTGGGCGCTGCTGCTGCTCGCCGCGGCGGAGATGATCCAGGGCGCGTTCGGGGTCAGCGACCTCATCCTCCTCTACCGGAGGCCGCTCGCGCAGCTCGGCATCACCGCGACCGGCATCGCGATCAACCTCGTCGCCGGCTGGCTCCTGATCGGCCCGCTCGGCGTCACCGGCGCGGGCCTTTCGGTGCTGATCGGGGTCGCCGCCGGCGCGCTGATCCGGCGCATCTCCCTCAGCGCCTATTTCGGGATCAGAATCCCGCTCCGCTACAGCGCCGGGCCGATCGTCGCCGCTTCGCTTGGCGTCGCCGCGGCGTTCGGCGTCCAGGCCCTCGTCGGCGAGGCCCCGCTCATCCTGCTCGCCGCCGGCCTCGTCACCTACGCGGCCGCGCTCAAGGCCTGGCTCCACGCCACCGGCGACAGCCTCGCGCTCGACAAGTTCGAGACCGGCGCCGGCGCGTAGCCAGGCCCTAGCCCGCCGCCACCTCGGCGACGTCCAATTTCAGCCCCGGTCCCATCGAGGAGCTGATCGCGGCCTTCTGGACGTACTTGCCCTTGGCGCCCGAGGGCTTGGCCTTCATGATCGCGTCGACGAACGCCTCGAAATTCTTCTTGAGGTCGGCCTCGGTGAAGCTCGCCTTGCCGATCCCCGAATGGATGATCCCGGCCTTTTCGACGCGGAACTCGACCTGGCCGCCCTTGGCCGCCTTGACCGCCTCGGCGACGTTCATCGTGACCGTGCCGAGCTTGGGGTTGGGCATCAGCCCCTTGGGGCCCAGGACCTTGCCCAGACGTCCGACCACGCCCATCATGTCGGGCGTCGCGATGACCCGGTCGAAATCGATCTGGCCGCCCTGGACGGCCTCCATCAAATCCTCGGCGCCGACCACGTCCGCGCCCGCAGCGGTCGCTTCCTCGGCCTTGTCGCCCTTGGCGAAGACCGCGACCCGCACCGCCTTGCCGGTCCCCGCCGGCAGCGTCACCACGCCGCGGACCATCTGGTCGGCGTGCCTGGGATCGACGCCGAGGTTGAGCGCGATCTCGATCGTCTCGTCGAACTTGGCGGTGGCGTTGGCCTTGACCATCCCGATCGCCTCGTCGAGCCCGTAGACCTTGGTCGCATCGACGCCGTCGGCGATCTTCTTCCATCTCTTGCTGAGCTTCGCCATCGTCAATTCCCCACCACTTCGAGGCCCATCGCGCGGGCGCTGCCTTCGATGATCCGCGCCGCGGCGTCGATGTCGTTGGCGTTCAAATCCTTCATCTTGGTGGTCGCGATCTCGCGCAGCTGGGCGCGGGTGACCCGGCCCGCGGTCTCCTTGCCCGGCTCCTTGGCGCCCGCGCTGATCCGCGCCGCCTTCTTGAGGAAGTAGGAGGCGGGCGGCGTCTTGGTCTCGAACGAGAAGCTGCGGTCCGCATAGACGGTGATGACGGTCGGGATCGGCATGCCCTTTTCCATCTCGTTCGTCGCCGCGTTGAACGATTTGCAGAAGTCCATGATGTTGACGCCGCGCTGGCCCAAAGCAGGCCCGATCGGCGGCGACGGATTGGCGGCGCCCGCGGGCACCTGGAGCTTGATATAGCCCGTAATCTTCTTTGCCATGTGTCACTCTCTTTCGTGAGGCTTCGCGAAACATCGCTACGCCCTGATCAAGTCGAGCGGTCCAGACGACGCCGAAGCGT
>DASQFO010000246.1:0-6029 GCA_035633095.1 Allosphingosinicella sp.
GGCTGATGGTCGCGAAAGCGCTGGTCCACGCGCCGCCGGTGCTGGTGCTCGACGAGCCGACCGCCGGGGTCGATATCGAATTGCGCCAGCAGCTCTGGGCCTATGTCCGCGAACTGAACGCGCAGGGCGTGACGGTGGTGCTGACGACGCATTATCTCGAGGAGGCCGAGCAGCTCTGCGACCGCATCGCGATCATCAACCACGGCCGCCTGATCGCCAACGAGGCGACGCGGACCCTGGTCAACATGGCGCAGGAGAAGGTGGTCGAGGTGGTGGTCGATCGCGACCTCACCACGGCGCCGGTCAACGCCTGCTTCGACAAGATAGAGCTGAGCGGCGAGCGGACGCTGGCGATCACCTACCGCAAGGACCGGGTCAATGCCGGCGAAGTTCTCGCCGCGCTCCACAATGAGGGCCTGGGCATCATCGACGTCTCGACCCGCGAGCCCGACCTCGAGGACGTCTTCCTGAACCTCACCCGCGCCACCGGCACGGATGGCTGAGCATTCCCATTTCCCCCCTCCCTTTCAAGGGAGGGGATCAAGGGGTGGGTGCGCGCGTCTGCGCGCCCGGAAGACTCCGTCGGCGTCTCCAATGGAGCGAAACGACGGCATCGAGCCGCCGTTTCGCTCACCCACCCCTATCCCCTCCCTTGAAAGGGAGGGGCTTTGATGGGGGCCGGCACGGATGGCTGAGCACGCATATGACGTCATCGTCATCGGCTCGGGCGCGGCCGGGCTGAGCGCGGCGCTCAACCTCGCCGACGGGCTCAAGGTGGCGGTGCTGGCCAAGGGAAGCCTCTCCGCCGGATCGACCGCCTGGGCGCAGGGCGGGATCGCCGCGGTGCTCGAGCCGGGCGACACGTTCGAAAGCCATATCGAGGACACGATCAAAGCCGGCGCCGGCCTCAACGACCGCAAAACGGTCGAGTTCGTGGTCGAGAACGCGCCGGCCGCGATCGAGCGTCTGGACGAGCTCGGCGTCCCGTTCACGCGGGGCAAGGAGGATCGCTGGCATTTGACCCGCGAGGGCGGCCACAGCCACCGCCGCGTCGTCCATGTCGACGACGCCACCGGCTGGGCGGTGCAGCAGGCGCTCGAGAAAGCGGCGGCCGCCCACCCCAACATCACGCTCGTGCCCGACATGGCCGCGATCGACCTCGTCACCGCCCGCAACGCGGTCGAGGGCTCGGACGAGAAGCGCATCTGGGGCGTCTACGCGCTCGATCGCGGCAGCGGAAAGGTGGCGCTGCTGACCGGCCGGGCGACGATCCTCGCCACCGGCGGCGCGAGCCGGGCCTGGCTCTATTCGACCAATCCGCGCGGCTCGACCGGCGACGGCATCGCCATGGCCTGGCGCGCCGGCGCCCGGATCGCCAACATGGAATTCGCCCAGTTCCACCCCACCTGCCTGTTCAACCACGAGGTCAAGAATTTCCTGATCACCGAGGCGATGAGGGGCGAGGGCGCGAAGCTGAAGCTGCCGACCACCCACCGCCGCTTCATGCAGCGCTTCGATCCGCGCGAGGAGCTGGCGCCGCGCGACATCGTCGCCCGCGCGATCGACCACGAGCTGAAGCGGCTCGGCCTCGACTTCGTCCATCTCGACATCAGCCATTGCGAGCCCGAGTTCATCCTTTCCCATTTCCCGACCATCGCCGCCCGGCTCGCCGAGCCCGACATCGGCATCGACATCACCAAGGAGCCGATCCCGGTCGTGCCCGCCGCGCACTATACGTGCGGCGGGGTGATGGTGGACCTCGACGGCCGCACCGACCTGCCCGGCCTCTACGCGGCGGGCGAGGTGACCATGTCGGGCCTCCACGGCGCCAACCGTCTCGCCTCCAATTCGGTGCTCGAATGCCTGGTCTTCGGCCTCGCCGCGGCGGAGCATATCAACGCCGGTTGGGCCGATCTCGCGCCGCCGCCGCCAATCCGCCCGTGGGACGAAAGCCGGGTGACCGATTCCGACGAGGAGGTCGTCGTCCACCACAATTGGCAGGAAATCCGCCGCTTCATGTGGGACTATGTCGGGATCGTCCGGACCACCAAAAGGCTCGAGCGCGCCTTGAGCCGGATCGCTCTCCTGCGCCAGGAGACCCAGGATTATTATGCCCATTTCCGTGTCACCGCCGACCTGATCGAGCTCAGGAACCTCGTCGTCGTCGCCGACCTCATCGTCCGCTCGGCTTTGGCCCGCAAGGAAAGCCGCGGGCTCCATTACACGCTCGATTATCCGGACATGCTGCCCGAAGCAGCGGATACCGTGCTGACGCCCTAGCGGGCGAGGAAGTCCCTGAGCGCCGTCCGGAAACGCGCGGGCTGATCGAGCATCACCATATGGCCGCTGCCGTCGACGCGTAGCAGGCGGGCATTGCGCGCCGGCGCGTAGGCGCCAGCGAACTGGCGGTCGATCGCAGCTTGGGCGCGAGGGTGGGGCGAGCTGTAGACCACGGTCATCGGCGCACGGATGCGCGGGAGCTGGGCGGTCAGGTCGATCGTCATCAGCTCGTGGGTGACGCGCGAGACGACGTCGGGATCGCTGCGGCTGTTGAGAGAGCCCGGCGGGCTGAACGCCCCCAGCAGCGAGCCGAACAGGCGGCGGCCGCCCGGCGTTGCGATGACGTTTCCGAGGCTCCCCGCGAGCGGCGCCCAGCCCGACGCGCTGCCGCCGAGCAGGCCGGCGGGCTCGGGCAGCATGTCGACGACCATGATCCGGCCGACGAGCCGGGGATGGCGCGCGCCGATCATCATCGCGAGCGTGCCGCCCATCGAATGGCCGACGATGGCGGGACGATCGAGGCGGCGCGCGACGATGTAGCGGGCGATCTCGTCGGCCAGCGGCGGCATGATCGCCCCCGTCCGGTTGCCGCGCGCCGGCTCACCCGCAAAGCCCGAGACCTGGACCAGGTGATAGCGGTATCCGGGGACGGCGTCGGCGGTCGCCCGCCAGACCTCGCGGCCCGAGGTGAGCCCCGGGATCAGGATCACGTCGGGGCCGCGCCCGCGCACCTCGGCCGAGAAGCGCGTCGGCTCGAAGCGTTGCGCCGCGGCGGGCGCGCCCGCCAAAGCGAGCGCGATGCCGGTGAGGATGAGCATGCGGCGGTTCATCCGCTTTTCCTAGCCGGACAAGTTTGAACGCCGCCTTACCTTCGTCTAGACCTTCCGCCCATGCCTTCCCCGCATCTCTACCTCGTCGACGGTTCGTCCTACATCTTCCGCGCCTTCCACCGGCTGCCGCCGCTCACCAACAAGTTCGGCCTCAACGTCGGCGCGGTCTACGGCTACACGACCATGCTCTGGAAGCTCGCCGACAGCCTCAACAAGGAGGAGGGCCCGACCCACCTCGCCGTCATCCTCGACGCGTCCGAGACCACGTTCCGCAACCAGATGTACGACCGCTACAAGGCGAACAGGCCGCCTGCGCCGCCCGAGCTCGTCCCGCAATTCCCCCTGATCCGCGACGCCACCCGCGCATTCTCCATCCCCTGCCTCGAAGAAATGGGGCTGGAGGCTGACGACATCATCGCCTGTTATTCGAAAGCCGCCCTCGCCGAGGGCTGGCAGGTCACGATCGTTTCCTCCGACAAGGATCTGATGCAGCTGATCGAGCCCGGGCTGGACATGCTCGACACCATGAACGACCGCCGGATCGGGCGCGACGAGGTGATCGAAAAGTTCGGCGTGCCGCCCGAGAAGCTGGGCGAGGTGCTGGCTTTGATGGGCGACAGCGTCGACAACATTCCCGGCGTTCCCGGCATCGGCCCAAAGACCGCATCGAAGCTGATCCAGGAGTTTGGCGACGTCGAGGCGGTGCTCGCCGCGGCGCCCGACATGAAGCCATCCAAAATGCGCGACAATTTGATCGAGCATGCCGACGAAGCGAGGCTGTCGCGCAAGCTCGTCGAGTTGGTCTGCGACGCGCCGTTGCCGGAGCCGCTCGAGGCGCTGGCGATCAAGGGAATTCCCGAAGAACCTCTGCGGGAATTCCTCGAACATCACGGCTTCCGCTCGCTGCTCGCCCGGCTGGGCGCGCAAGCGCAGGCGGCGGCGCCCGCCCAGTCGGCGACGCAGGCGGAGGTGAGGCCCGAACCGAAAATCGACCGTTCGCTCTACGAGACGGTGACCGACGAGGCCGCGCTCGACCGCTGGATCGCCGACATCGCCCGCTTGGGGAGGGTCGCGATCGACACCGAGACCGACGGGCGCGACTGCGTGTCCGCGCGGCTGGTCGGGATCAGCCTCGCCACCGAGTGCAACAAGGCCTGCTACATCCCGCTCGAACATGGCGGCGACGACATGTTCGCCGAGCGGCCCGACCAGCTCGCCGCGGCGCTGGTGCTGGAGCGGCTGAAGCCGCTGCTCGAGGATCCGGCGATCCTCAAGATCGGGCACAACCTCAAGTTCGACTGGGTGGTGCTGAACCGGCGCGGCATAAGCGTCGCGCCTTATGACGACACATTGGTGATGAGCTTCAACCTCGATGCGGGCGGCCTCGCCAGCCATTCGCTCGACGACCTCGCCAAAAAGCATCTCGACCACGAATGCATCGCGTTCAAGGATCTGTGCGGGACCGGGCAGAAGCAGGTCAGTTTCGACAAGGTGCAGGTCGACAAGGCGACCGAATATGCGGCCGAGGATGCCGATGTCGCGCTCAGGCTGTGGATGCGCTTTCGCGCGCGCATGCCGTTCGAGAAGGTCACGCGCGTCTACGAAATGGTCGACCGGCCGATGGTCGCGGTGGTCGGCCGGATGGAGCGAGACGGGGTCAAGGTCGACCGCGACGTGCTGAGGAGCCTGTCGGCCGAGTTCAACCTCCAGATCGCCGCGCTCGAGGAGACGATCTGCGGCGAGGCCGGGTGCAAGTTCACCATCGGCAGCCCGCAGCAGCTGGGCGACATATTGTTCAACAAGATGGGCCTCGCCGGGGGCCGCAGGGGCAAATCGGGCACCTGGTCGACCGACGTCACCGAGCTCGAGCGGCTCGCGCGCGAGGGCGTGCCGATCGCGCAACTGGTGCTCGACTGGCGCCAGCTCACCAAGCTCAAAAGCACCTATACCGACGCGCTGCAGGAGCAGATCAACAAGGAAACCGGCCGCGTTCACACCAGCTATTCGCTCTCCGGCGCGCAAACCGGCCGGCTCGCCTCGACCGATCCCAATCTGATGAACATCCCGATACGGACCGAGATCGGCCGGCGCATCCGCGACGCCTTCATCGCCGAGCCGGGCTATGTCGTTCTCTCTGCCGATTACAGCCAGATCGAACTCCGCCTCGCCGCCCACATTTGCGACGTGCCGCAGCTCCGCGCCGCCTTCGAGCGCGGCGAGGACATCCACAACATGACCGCGGGCGAATTGTTCGGCGCGGTCAACCGCGACACCCGCGCCTCGGCCAAGACGATCAACTTCGCGATCCTCTACGGCATTTCGCGCTGGGGGCTGGCCGGACGCCTTGGCGTCACCGCGGACGAGGCGCAGGCGATCATCGACCGCTATTTCGAGCGTTTCCCCGGCATTTCGCGCTATATCGCACACACCCTCTCCGAAGTCCGCGAGACCGGCTTCTCCACCACCCTGTTCGGCCGCAAGACCCACTTTCCGCGGATCAAGTCCAAGGTCCAGCACGAGCGTCAGGGCGCGGAGCGCGCCGCGATCAACGCCCCGATCCAGGGCAGTGCCGCCGACATCATCAAGCGGGCAATGGCGCGGATGGGCCCGGCACTCGAGGCCGAAGGCCTGGGCCGCGCACGCATGCTGATGCAGGTTCATGACGAACTCGTCTTCGAGGTGCCCGAAGAGGCGACCGGGCCGGCTTCGGCGGTGATCCGCTCGGTCATGGCGGGGGCGGCCGAGCCCGCGGTCGGCCTGACCGTGCCGCTGGGCGTCGAAATCGGCACCGGCGCCAATTGGGGCGCCGCGCATTGACCGAGCGGCGGCCGGCCCCCGACGCCGACATCGCCGCTCTGGCCAAGGGCGGCCGCACCAATTTCTTCGGCTTCGTGCTCCGGCTGGCGGCGCGGCTGCCCT
>DASQFO010000247.1:0-3143 GCA_035633095.1 Allosphingosinicella sp.
CTGCATGTGCGCGGGCGGCAGGCTCGCGGCGAGGCCGAGCGAGCCGGCGAGGAAGAGGAGGAATTGCTGGGTCGTATTGTCGGCGACGCGGCCGTTGACGATCGTCGTTCTGTCTTCCGCCCCCAGCGTCGGATCGATCGCCCCGCTCTTGAACCGCGCATTGCCGACCGCGGCGAGCATGAAGAAAAGCGGCAAAGCGGCGAACGCGTCCCAACGCAGGGCGTAAGCGAGACGGTCGCCGGCGGTTTCCATCGCGGCCGGCGCGGGCAGGACCATGGTGGACAAAAGCCACATGCCCAACGCCATGGAGGCGAGGCCGCTGGCGGCGCCGATTGCGACGATCTTCTGGTCACGAGTCACGGCTGACCCTCCCCCAGGGCGCGATCAGAACGCCTCCGCCGGCAGCGCCATGATGCTGTCCGCCCCCGCTTCGATCTTCCTCCGGTGCGCGTTGCTTTCGGGCATGATGCGGTCGGCGAAGAAGCGGGCGGTGGCGAGCTTGGCGTTGTGGAAGCCGGTATTGCCGGTGCCGGCGGCGAGCGCGGCGGCGCTGGCTTTGGCCATGCGCAGCCACATCAGCCCCAGGCAGACGACGCCCATCAGGTTCATATAAGGGTAGGCCGCGGCGCCGGCATTGTTGGGGTTGGCGAGGCCGTTCTGCATCAGCCAGAGCGTCGCGGTCTGGAGGTCGTTATTGGCGCGCTCGAGCGCCGACGCCAGCTGGGCGGTCGCTTCGTCGCCTTTTGCGGCGCCGGCTTCCTCGCCGACGATCTTGAAGAACGCTTGCACCGCGCGGCCGCCATTGGCGCCCAATTTGCGGCCGACCAGGTCGAGCGCCTGGATGCCGTTGGTGCCTTCGTAGATCTGGGCGATGCGGGCGTCGCGGACGAACTGCTCCATGCCCCATTCGCGGATATAGCCGTGGCCGCCGTAGATTTGCTGGGCGTTGACCGCGGCCTCGAAGCCCTTGTCGGTGAGGTAGCCCTTGATCACGGGGGTCAAGAGGCCGAGCAGGTCGTTGGCCGCCTCGCGCTCACCTTCCGTCTGCGCCTTGCGCGAGATATCGACCTGGAGCGCGCCCCACAGGACGAGCGCGCGCGCGGCCTCGTTGAACGACTTGGCCTCCATCAGCATGCGCCGCACGTCGGGGTGGTGGATGATCGTATCCGCTTTGGCCTCCGGCTCGCGCTCATCGGGAACGAGCGCCCTGCCCTGGCGGCGGTCCTTCGCGTAGATGACCGCGTTCTGATAGGCGACCTCGCCCTGCGCCAGGCCCTGGACGCCGACGCCGAGCCGGGCCGCGTTCATCATGATGAACATCGCGGCCAGGCCCTTTTCCGCCTCGCCGACCAGCCAGCCGGTGGCCTCGTCGTAGTTGAGCAGGCAGGTCGAATTGCCGTGGATTCCCATCTTCTCCTCGATCGAGCCGCACATGACGCCGTTGCGCGCGCCCAGCGAGCCGTCTTCGTTGACGAGGAATTTGGGGACGACGAACAGCGAGATGCCTTTGACGTTGTCGGGCGCCCCCGCGATCTTGGCGAGGACGAGGTGGATGATGTTCTCGGCAAGGTCGTGCTCGCCCGAGGAGATGAAGATCTTGGTGCCGGTGATCTTGTAGGACCCGTCCGCCTGCGGCTCGGCCTTGGTCTTCAGGAGGCCGAGATCGGTGCCGCAATGGGGCTCGGTCAGGTTCATCGTCCCGGTCCATTTGCCGGCGACCATGTTGGGCAGATAGGTCCGCTTCTGCTCGTCCGAGCCCTTGACCAGGATCGAGGCGATCGCGCCCTGGGTGAGGCCGTTATACATTTCGAACGCCTGGTTGGCGGAGAGCAGATACTCGCTGACCGCGGTGGCGAGGACCATCGGCAGCCCCTGCCCGCCATATTCCTCGGGCGCCGACAAGGTGGTCCAGCCGCCGGCGACGAACTGGTCGTACGCCTGCTTGAAGCCCTTGGGCGTCGTCACCGAGCCGTCGTCATGGCGGGTGCAGCCTTCCTCGTCGCCGCTGCGGTTGAGCGGGTGCAGAACCTCCGAGGCGAAGCGGCCGCCTTCGCTCAATATCGCCTCGATCAGATCGGGCGTCGCATTCTCGAAGCCGGGCAGGTTCGAGTAGCGCTCGATGCCGAGCACCTCCTCGAGCACATAGCGGGTGTCGGCGACGGGGGCGGTGTAGCTGGGCATCGGATTTCCTTGTCGGCTTATTCGGAAAGGTGCGGATCGCTCGCCTCGACCATGGCGATGAAGCGGTCGAGCTCGTCGAGCGTGGCGTCGATGTCGATCTTCTGCTTCTTCAAGAGATCGACCCGGGCGCGGCATTTTTCGAGGGTGACGCGGCGCTGCGAGGCGCGGCCGTCGCCGACGTCGTAGAGGTCGATCATCTCGCCGATGTCCGAGAGGGAAAAGCCGACGCGCTTGCCGCGCAGGATCCAGGCGAGCCGGGCGCGGTCGCGCCACGAATAGACCCGCGCGAGCCCGTTGCGCCGCGGCGAGATCAGCCCCTCATCCTCGTAGAAGCGCAGCGCCCGGGCGGTGACTCCGAACTCCTCGCAGAGCTGGGTGATGGTGTAGGTGCGGATCTGGCGCGGCTGGCGATAGTCCGAATGGAGCGCGGTTTCGGGCATCCGAGCCGGATATTTTACGTTAACGTGAACGTCAAGCATCCGCATCGGGGGAAGACAAAGCCGCGGCGCGTGCCTATATGCGCCCATGCAGCGCAGCGCCGGGCCGGAAATGCCGACCACCAACCCCTATGACGACGACAAGCTCCGCGAGGAATGCGGGATATTCGGCCTGTGGGGCGCGGACAGCGCCTCGGCGATGGTCGCGCTCGGCCTGCACGCGCTCCAGCATCGCGGTCAGGAAGCGGCGGGCATCACCAGCTTGGATGGGCATGCTTTCCACAGCCACCGCGGCATGGGCCATGTCGCCCGCGTCTTTCGCCAAGAGGAGGTGATGCGCCAGCTTGGCGGACGCGCCGCCATCGGCCATGTCCGTTATTCGACCACCGGCGGCGCCGGGCTTCGCAACGTCCAGCCGCTATTCGCCGAGCTCGCGAGCGGGGGCTTCGCGGTGGCGCATAACGGCAATATCTCGAACGCGATGCGGGTGCGCGGCGAGCTGAACAGGCGCGGCTCGATCTTCCA
>DASQFO010000248.1:0-10989 GCA_035633095.1 Allosphingosinicella sp.
CGCCCAAGGACGGCGAGCGCTATTTCGCGCTGGTCCGCGTCGCGACCGTCAATTTCGAGGACCCCGAAGCCGTTCGCCACCGCGTCAATTTCGACAATCTGACGCCGCTCTACCCCGACGAGAAGCTGACGCTCGATTCCGCCGATCCGACGATCAAGGACAAATCGGCGCGCGTCATCGACATCATCTCGCCCCAGGGCAAGGGCCAGCGCGCTTTGATCGTCTCGCCGCCCCGCGTCGGCAAGACCGTGCTCCTCCAGAACATCGCCCGGGCGATTACCGACAACCACCCCGAGGTGTTCCTGATCGTACTGCTGATCGACGAGCGGCCCGAGGAAGTGACCGACATGCAGCGCTCGGTGAAGGGCGAGGTCATCTCCTCGACCTTCGACGAGCCCGCCAGCCGCCACGTCCAGGTCGCCGAGATGGTGATCGAGAAGGCCAAGCGCCTCGTCGAGCACAAGAAGGACGTCGTCATCCTTCTCGATTCGGTCACCCGCCTGGGCCGCGCCTACAACACCGTCGTGCCGTCCTCGGGCAAGGTCCTGACCGGCGGCGTCGACGCCAACGCGCTGCAGCGGCCCAAGCGCTTCTTCGGCGCGGCGCGCAACATCGAGGAAGGCGGCTCGCTCTCGATCATCGCCACCGCGCTCATCGACACCGGCTCCAAGATGGACGAGGTCATCTTCGAGGAGTTCAAGGGCACCGGCAATTCCGAGATCGTGCTCGACCGCAAGGTCGCCGACAAGCGCATCTTCCCCGCGCTCGACGTCGGCAAATCGGGCACCCGCAAGGAGGAGCTGCTCGTCGACCAGGCGACGCTTTCCAAGATGTGGGTGTTGAGGCGCATCCTGATGCAGATGGGCACGGTTGACGCGATGCAGTTCCTGCTCGACAAGATGAAGGACGCCAAGTCGAACGAGGACTTCTTCGCCTCGATGAACCAATAATCCAGAGACGTCTCCGGCGATGACCGACTTCCTGACCAACTTCGCGGCGGCCGCGGGCGGCATCGCCGGCATCTGGGCGTCGATCGTCCACGATTTCGCGAACATCGGCGAGCCGGCCGCCTTGGCCGCCTTCGGCCAGGTGCTGATGATCGACATCATGCTCGCCGGCGACAATGCGATCGTGGTCGGCGCGCTCGCCGCGGGTCTTCCCGCCGCCCAGCGCAACAGGGTGATCCTGATCGGCATCATCGCCGCTCTGGTGCTGCGCATCGTCTTCGCGCTTCTGGTGACCCAGCTGATGCAGATCGTCGGCCTGATCCTCGCCGGCGGCATTCTGCTCCTCTGGGTCGCCTGGCGGATGTACCGGGATTTGCGCGCCAGCGCCGACGATCCCGCCACCCCCGGGAACGAGGCATCGGGCTTGAGGCCCGCCAAGAGCTTCACCGGCGCCGCCTGGGCGGTCGCGGTCGCCGACGTCTCGATGAGCCTCGATAACGTGCTCGCGGTCGCCGGCGCCGCGCGCGCGCACCCCGGCATCCTGATCATCGGCCTTTTGCTCTCGGTCGCCCTGATGGGCGTCGCCGCCAATTTCATCGCCCGCTACATCGAGCGCTACCGGTGGATCGCCTGGGTCGGCCTCGTCGTCATCCTCTACGTGGCCGGCAAAATGATGTACGACGGCGCCGTCGACCATGAGGTCGGCGTGCTCCAATATTTCTGGCCGGCGGCCGCCGCCTCCTGAGGCTGAGGCTCAGTCGAGATGCTCGTCGAAAAAGGCCTCGGTGCGGCTGTCGGCGAGCCGCGCCGCTTCTTCGCTCCTTCGCTTCCCCATCTCCGCGGCGAACCCGTGATCCTCTCCGGGATAATCGTGGATGACGACCTTGGGATGGTCGTCGAGGCCTTCGTGGATCAGCTCTTGCCTGTCGGGGGTGACGAAATGGTCGGCGCCGGCGATGTGGAGCATCAGCGGGTGCGCGATGGCGTGCTTCTCGCCGAGCAGCCCTTCGAGCCCGACGCCGTAATAGGCGACCGAGGCGTCGGCGCCGGTCCGCGCCGCGCACAGGAAAGCGAGCCGGCCTCCCAGGCAATAGCCGACGCAGCCCACCTTGGCTGCTTTTGGGCCGCCTGCGGGCAGCATCGATCGCGCCGCCCGGATCGTTGCCTCGATGTCGGCGACGGCTTTGTCCTGGTCGAGGCGCTGCATGAGGCCGAGCGCCTGCTGGAACTCCTCCGGCACGTCGGGATCGAGCTCGACGCCGGGCTCCAGCCGCCAGAACAGATCCGGGGCGATGCCGACATAGCCGAGGCTCGCCATATGGTCGCATTTGCCCCGGATCCCCGCATTGACTCCGAAAATCTCCTGGATGACGACAATCGCGCCGCGCGGATTTCCCTCGGGTTCGGCCAGATAGGCGGAGAACGCCCCGCCCCCTTCGAGCGTCTCGATCGCGATCCGGGCCATAACCGCCTCCTCAATTGCGAAGCGGGCCTTTATAGACCTGCGGGCTGGCCGGCCAACAGACGCGAGAGGATGTTTTCATGAAAGTCACGGTCGACGTCGATTGCACGCCGGAGGAGGCGCGGCGATTCCTTGGCTTCCCGGATCTGACCGCGGCGCACGAAGCCTATGTCGAGAAGATGAAGGCCGCGATCACCGAAGGCCCGACGCCCGAGATGTTCGCCGAGATGACCAGGGCCTGGGGACCGATGAACGAGGCGGGGATGAGCATGTGGAAGCAGATGCTCGAGCAGATGGGCGGGAAGGCGGCTCGCTGAGCGACACCATCTACGCTTTGTCCTCGGGCGCGCCGCCGGCCGCGATTGCGCTGGTGCGGATCAGCGGACCGAAAGCGGACGTAGCGCTGCAGGCATTGGCCGGGACGCTTCCCGAGCCGCGGACGGCGACGCTCGCCAGCTTGCGCGCCGATGGTGAAATCCTTGATAATGCTCTGGTTATCCGCTTTCCCGGGCCGGCGAGCGCGACCGGCGAGGATGTCGTCGAGCTCCACCTTCACGGCGGCCGCTCGGTGGTTGCCGCGGTGCTCGCGGCCCTGGGCCGGATCGAGGGGCTGAGGGCGGCTGAGCCCGGCGAATTCACGCGCCGCGCCTTCGAGAACGGCCGGATCGACCTCGCCGAAGCGGAAGGGCTCGCCGACTTGCTGGAATCCGAAACGCAAGCGCAGCGCCGCGCCGCCCTGGCGCTGGCGGGAGGCGCGCTCAGCCGCCAGGTGGAGGCGTGGCAGGCGCGAATCCTCGGCCTCGCGGCGCAGGTCGAAGCCGCGCTCGATTTCTCCGACGAGGACGACGTGACCGCTTTGCCCGCCGGCTTCGGAGCCGAGCTCGGCGCGCTCAGGAACGAATTGTCCGCATGGCTGGCGCGCCCGCCGGCGGAGAGGCTCAAGGACGGGATCAGGGTCGTCATCGCCGGTCCGCCGAACGCTGGAAAATCTAGCCTTCTCAACGCATTGGCGGGTCGCGACGCCGCGATCACGTCCGACACTCCAGGGACGACCAGGGATGTGATCGAGGCGCCGACCGCGATCGGGGGCGCTTCATTCCTGTTGATCGATACGGCGGGCCTTCGCGATTCGCAGGACCCAATCGAATCGATCGGAATCGACCGCGCCCGGGCCTCGGTCGCGTCAGCGGATGTCATTGTCTGGCTCGGCCGTGCCGCCGACGCTCCGGAGGGCGCGATCCTCGTTCACGCCAAGGCCGATCTCGGACCTCCCGAAGCGCGTTGTGACCTTTCCGTGTCCGTAACGACCGGCGAGGGATTGGGGGCGTTGAGTCGAGAGTTGATTGAACGTTCAACCGAATTGCTGCCGCGCGAGGGGGAAATCGCTCTCAACGCGCGGCACCGGGCGGCGCTTGGGGAAGTGCTCGACGCCGTGGGCGAGGCGGGGGCGACGGCCGACTTGCTTATCGCCGCCGAGGCGTTGCGCCAGGCGCGTGCCGCGCTCGATCGGATCACAGGCAAAGCAGGCGTCGAAAACATGCTCGACGCGCTCTTCGGGCGGTTTTGCATCGGGAAATGAACATTGTTCCACGTGAAACAAATGCGATAGAGGCGCCGCGTGAAGAACGATTTCGACGTTATCGTGGTCGGCGGCGGCCATGCCGGGACCGAGGCGGCGGCCGCGGCCGCCCGCATGGGCGCGGCGGTCGCTTTGGTCAGCTTCAGCCGCTCGCAGATCGGCGCGATGTCGTGCAATCCGGCGATGGGCGGTCTCGGCAAGGGTCATCTGATCCGCGAGGTCGACGCCTATGACGGCCTGATCGCGCGCGCCTCGGACCGGGCCGCGATCCACCACCGCATGCTCAACGCCAGCAAGGGCGCGGCGGTGCGCGGGCCCCGCGTCCAGGCCGACCGCAAGCGCTACAAGGCCGCGATCCACGCGCTGATCGGCGCGCAGGCGGGTCTGGAGGTCGTCGAAGGCGAGGCGAGGGCGCTTCGGCTCGAACGCCGCCGCGTCGCCGGCCTGAGCCTCGCGGACGGCCGCGAGCTCAATGCGCGGGCCGTGATCCTCGCCACCGGAACCTTCCTCGGCGGCAAGCTCCACTTCGGCATGACCGCCCAGGCGGGGGGGCGCGTCGGCGAGCGGGCCGCGACGGCGCTGGCCCACCAGCTCCATGCGCTCGCGCTCCCGCTCGCCCGCCTCAAGACCGGCACCCCGCCCCGCCTCGACGGACGCACCATCGACTGGGCCGGGCTCGAGCGCCAGGAGTCCGACGAGGGCATGTGGACGATGTCGCCGATGAGCGGCGGCCGCGCGTTGCCGCAACTCTTCTGCGCGATCACCCGGACCAACGCGGCGACCCACGCCATCATCCGTGCCAATCTCGGCCGCTCGCCGCTTTTCGCCGGCGAAATCATGGGGATAGGACCGCGCTACTGCCCTTCGATCGAAGACAAGGTGCATCGTTTCGCCGATCGCGACGGCCACCAGATCTTCCTCGAGCCCGAAGGCCTCGACGATCCGGCCGTCTATCCCAACGGCATCTCGACCTCGTTGCCGCAGGACGTGCAGCTCGCCATGGTCCGCTCGATCGGCGGTCTTGAGCGCGCCGAGATTCTGCAGGCGGGCTATGCGGTCGAATATGATTATGTCGATCCGCGCATCCTCGAGCCGACGCTGGCGGTGCGCGATGTCGAAGGCCTGTACCTTGCCGGCCAGATCAACGGCACGACGGGCTATGAGGAGGCGGCCGCGCAGGGCCTGGTCGCCGGCCTCAACGCCGCCGCGTGGACGGCCGGCAGGGCCCCGGTCACGTTCGACCGCGCCAACTCCTATATCGGCGTCATGGTCGACGATCTCGTCCTGCAGGGCGTTACCGAGCCCTATCGCATGCTCACCGCGCGCGCCGAATATCGCTTGCGGCTGCGCGCCGACAATGCGGCGGCGCGGCTGACTCCGGGGGCGATCGCCGCCGGCTGCGTGTCCGAGGCGCGCAAGCGGCATTTCGAAGCGGCGCGGGCGGAGCGTGGACGAATCGAGGAGGTCCTCGCCCGGCGCGATCGAAACGGCGGCCTGGCCGCGCGGCTGCGCCTTCCCGAGATGGACGCCGCCGCCCTCATCGCCCTCGTCCCGGAGCTCGGCGGCGTCTCGCCCGCGGCGCTCGAGGAGATGATCCAGGACCATCGTTATGCGCCTTATGTCGCGCGTCAGCAGAGCGAAATCGACCGGTTGCGCTCCGACGAAGCGGTGCGAATCCCCGGCGATCTCGACTATCGCGCGGTCGCGGGCCTTTCCAACGAGATGGTTGAGCGGCTGTCGCTCGCTTGCCCCGCCACGCTCGGTGGCGCGGCCCGAATCCGCGGTGTGACCCCGGCCGCGCTGGCCGCGATCCTGGTCCACGCGCGCCGCAAGGCGGCCTGATGGAGGAGGCCGAAGCGCGCGCATGGATCGAGCGCGCATATGATGTTCCACGTGAAACAATGGAGCGGCTGGACGCCTTCGCGGCGCTGCTGCGGCGCGAGAACGAGCAAACCAACCTGGTGTCCCGTGCCAGCCTCGATCAGCTCTGGCTTCGGCATATCGCCGATTCGGCGCAGCTGCTCCGCTTCGCGCCCGCCGCCGCGTCCTGGGTCGATCTCGGCACCGGCGCCGGCTTTCCAGGTCTGATCGTCGCCGCGCTCCACGATGGGCCGGTCACATTGATCGAAGAGCGCCGTCTTCGCGCCGATTTCCTTCACCGCGCCGCCGAGACGCTCGGTGTCCGAGTCGAGATCCTGCAGATGAAGGCCGAGCGACTTCCCGCGCGCAGCTTCGGCGTGATCAGCGCCCGCGCTTTTGCGCCTTTGCCCAGATTGCTCGACTTGGGCACAGGATTGTCCACAACAAACAGCGTCTGGATCCTCCCCAAGGGCCAAAACGCGCAGTCCGAACTGGAAGCGCTCGATCCTTCGTGGCAGGGTGACTTCCGGCTCGAACCGAGCGTCACCGACCCTAAGGCCCGGATCATCGTCGCCCAAGGGGTTCACCGCAAAGCTCGGAGCCGGCGAGCATTTAAGGACAAAGGTCGATGATCCGGATCGCGGTCGCCAACCAGAAAGGCGGGGTCGGCAAGACCACCACCGCGATCAACGTCGCCACCGCTTTGGCCGCCACCGGCTGCCGGGTGCTCCTGATCGACCTCGATCCGCAGGGCAACGCCTCGACCGGGATGGGCGTCACCCATGCCGAGCGCGACCATTCGAGCTACGAATTGCTGACCGGCCAGTGCACGCTCGAGGAGGCGGTCCGGCCGAGCCGGATTCCGCGGCTCGACATCATTCCGGCGACCGTCGATCTCTCGGGTGCCGAGATCGAACTCATTGAAATGCAAGGAAGAACTCATCGTCTCGATAAGTCGCTCGAAGGCGCGGCCGATGCCCGCTGGGACGTCTGCCTGATCGATTGCCCGCCTTCTTTGGGCCTGCTCACCGTCAACGCCCTGATCGCCGCCAATTCGATCCTGGTCCCGCTGCAGGCCGAGTTCTTCGCGCTCGAGGGCCTCAGCCAGCTGCTCCAGACAGTCGAAAGGATTCGCGCGCGCTTCAACCCCGAGCTCTCGATCCTCGGCATCGCGCTCACCATGTACGACCGGCGCAACAACCTCTCGGCCCAGGTCGCCGCCGACGTTCGCGCCTGCCTCGGCAAGGTCGTGTTCGAGACGGTGATCCCGCGCAACGTCCGCCTCTCCGAAGCGCCGAGCCACGGCCTGCCGGCCTTGATCTACGATCATCGCTGCCCGGGCTCGACCGCGTACATGGCGCTCGCCCGCGAGCTGATCGCGCGCCTGCCGCGGAAAGCCGAAGCCGCATGAGCGACGCCGTCCCCAGGAAGCCGCGCCCGTCCGGGCTCGGCCGCGGCCTCTCCTCGCTGCTCGGGGAAGTCCAGCAGGAGGCGCCCGTCCGCGGCGGCGCTGAAGCGGCGCGCGGCGGCGTCCAGATGATCCCGGTCGCCGGCATCGAGCCCCATCCGGGCCAGCCGCGCCGGATCTTCCAGGAAGAGGGGCTGATCGAGCTCGCCGCCTCGATCCAGGCGCGCGGCGTCATCCAGCCGATCATCGTCCGCCCGCACGGGCATCGTTTCCAGATCGTCGCCGGCGAGAGGCGCTGGCGGGCGGCACAAAAGGCGCGGCTGCACGAAATCCCGGCCATCGTCCGCGAGCTCTCCGACGAGGAGACGCTCGAAGTCGCCTTGCTCGAGAATATCCAGCGCCAGGATCTGAACGCGATCGAGGAGGCGCAGGCCTATAGGCGGCTGGTCGAGGACTATCGCCATACCCAGGAGGAGCTCGGCCGCCTCGTCCACAAATCGCGGAGCCATGTCGCCAACCTGTTGAGATTGCTTGATCTTCCGGCGAAGGTCCAGGTCATGGTCGGGACCGGCGAGCTGAGCATGGGCCATGCCCGGGCGCTGATCACGGCCAGGGATCCGGAAGGCCTCGCCGAGGAGGTCGTGCGCCGCGGCCTCTCGGTCCGCGAGACCGAGAAGCTCGCCAAGGCCGGCAAGGCGGGCAAGCCGCGGCTGCCGCCGATCGAGTATAAAGGCGCCGGCGCCGACATCGCCGCGCTCGAACGCCAGCTCGGCGACCTGCTCGGCCTCAAGGTCGCGATCAAGCACGGCCCCAAAGGCGGCCAGGTCGTGCTCGGCTATTCGAGCCTCGACCAGCTCGACATGATCTGCCAGCGCCTCAGCGGCGAAAAGTTCTAGGCCGCTAGCGGAGCCGCGCCGCCTGGCGGCAGATCGCGAACAATTCCTCGTCGGCCGCGAGCGGGCCGACCCCGCCCGCCGCCTTGACCTGCCGCTCGGCATCCAGGAGCCGCGACATCGCCTTGGCGAGCAGATCGCCGCGCCAGCGGGCAAGCTGCGCGGCGACCGCATCTTTTTCCTTCCAGAACAACGACTTGCCTGCTGACGCCATGACGGCGGACACGCTGCTCCCCTGCTCGACCTCGGCCCTGAGGCGCGCCAGCAGCCCGATCCGCCGCAGCATCGCGCGAATCAAAGTGATGCCCTCCTGGCCCTCGGCGCGGAGGCGGACCAGCTCGGCCTCGAGCGCCGCCGGATCGCCGCCCGCCGCGCTGTCGACCAGCCGCGAGAGGTCGCCTTCCTCGCTCCCCGCGCCAAGCGCGTCGACCAGATCATGGTCGATCACCTTCGGCGCTTCGGGCGAGGCTTCGGCGTAGAGCGCGAACTTGACCAGCTCCTGGCCGATCACCGCCCGATTGCCGCCGCACGCCTCCGCGATCCGGAACGCCACGTCTAGCCTCAGGATCAGCCCCTCGGCCCGGCCCAGCTCGAGCGCCAGCCGGCCGGCATCGCGCGCGTCGGGGACGTAGCTTGCAAAGGCCAGGGCGTTCGGCGCCGCGAGCGCGAGCTTGAGCAGCTTCGAGGCCGGCCTCAGCGCGCCCGCCACCACCGCGACCGGATTCCCCGCCGCCGGCGCCGCGAGCAGCGCGTCGAGCGCCGGCACGATCTCATCCCCCGCCGGCTCGACGAGGATCCAGCGTTGGTCCCCGAACATCGAGATCGACGCCGCCTCGTCGGCAAGCCGCGCCGGATCGTTGCGGAGGTCGGCGCCGGTGAGGTCGACCCGCTCGGCCTCCGCCCCCATCGCCTCGCCGAGCGCCTTGGCGAGCGCCCGGCTGCCCGATTCGTCGGGGCCGTGGAAAAGGAAGAAGCGGGTCTCGCCCGGCGCCCTCACCGCGTTTTCGATCTGGGCTTTGCCGGCCTTCATTGTTGCGGGGCCTCGGCGCGCCCGTTGCGCGACGCGTAGAGCGCGATCCGGCTCACGATCTGGTCGGCGATCTCGAGCGACAGCCGCTCGAGCGCGGTTTCCTCGGCCGCCACCGTCGCATATTCGGACGAGACGACGTCGATCCCCGCGTCCGACCCGGCGGTGGCGTCGATGAGGATGGTGCCGCGGCCGGCGTCGATCAGCCGGTAGCGCGCGCGCAAGGTCCGCCGCTCGCGCGTCACCGCATTGTCCGAGCGGATGCCGAAGCCGGTGATGTCGTCGTCGAGCTCGACCTCCAGCCGGTAGCGGATCCGGTCCGCCGGTCCGCCGCCGAGCCGGTCGGCGAGCGCGCCCCGCACCAGCCATCCGGCCCGCCCTTCGATCGGCGCGACCTGGACCCCGTGCAGCGCCTGCGCGACAGGCCCGCGCGAGCCGCCGGCGTAAAGCGGGCGCAGGGTGCAGCCGGCCAGCGCCAGCGCGAGCAGGGCCAGGGCGATCCGCGCGCTCATGCGACGACGTTCACGAGGCGGTCGGGGACGACGATAACCTTCTTGGGGCTAGCGCCGCCCAGGATCCGCTGCACGTTGGCATTGGCGATCGCCATCGCCTCCAAATCCTCCCGCGAAGTTCCCCGCGCCGCCACCTGCGTGTCGCGCAACTTGCCGTTGACCTGGATCGCGATCGTGACGTCATCCTCGACGAGCAGGGCCGGGTCGGGCTCGGGCCAGGCGGCGTCGGCGATCAGCCCCTCGC
This sequence comes from Allosphingosinicella sp., assembly GCA_035633095.1. Lineage (GTDB taxonomy): Bacteria > Pseudomonadota > Alphaproteobacteria > Sphingomonadales > Sphingomonadaceae > Allosphingosinicella. Next base: position 9,933 of record DASQFO010000248.1, read on the forward strand.
CTCCCGCCGCCGCCCAGGCCTCCTCGGCGACGTGCGGCATCATCGGCGCCACCAGCCGCACCATCGCCTCCGTCGCCGCGCGCCGCGAGGCGGAAGGCGGCGCCTTCTCGATCGCGTTGGCGAGCTCGTAGACGTTCGCCACCGCCTTGTTGAATGCCAGCGATTCGATGTTCGCGCCGACCGCGGCGATGGTCCGGTGCAGCTTGCGCTCGAGCGCTTTGTCGTCGCCTTCCCCGCCCGCATTCTCCGAAGCGATCCGCCACAGCCGCTGGATGAAGCGCCACGCGCCTTCGATCCCCGCCTCGCTCCATTCGAGGTCGCGCTCGGGGGGTGAGTCGGAGAGCATGAACCAGCGCACCGCGTCGGCGCCATATTGGTCGACGATCGCGTCCGGAGCGACGACATTCTTCTTCGATTTGGACATTCTCTCGACGCGGCCGACCGTCACCGGCTCGCCGTTCGCGAGCACGCGCCAGCCGTCGGCGGTCTTCTCGATCTCGTCCGGGCTCAGCCAGCGCCCGTCCGGCGCCCGATAGCTCTCGTGAATGACCATCCCTTGCGTGAACAGACCCCGGAACGGCTCGGCGACGTCGATCATCCCGATCCGCTGCAGCGCCCGCGTCCAGAAGCGGGCATAGAGCAGGTGCAGGATCGCATGCTCGACGCCGCCGATATATTGATCGACCGGCAGCCAGCGCTCGGCGACCGCCTTGTCGAACGGCTTGTCGGCCGGCTGGCTTGCGAAGCGGATGAAATACCAGGAGGAATCGACAAACGTGTCGAGCGTGTCGGTCTCGCGCAGAGCCTTGCCGCCGCAGGTGGGGCAATCGACATGCTTCCAGCTCGGGTGCCGGTCGAGCGGATTGCCGGGCAGGTCGAAGGCAACGTCTTCGGGCAGCACGACTGGGAGCTGGTCCCTGGGCACCGGGACCGCGCCGCAGCGCTCGCAATGGACGATCGGGATCGGCGTCCCCCAGTAACGCTGGCGCGACACGCCCCAATCCCTGAGCCGCCAGACGATCGTCCCCTCGCCCCAGCCATCGGCCCCGGCGCGGTC
>DASQFO010000249.1:0-2413 GCA_035633095.1 Allosphingosinicella sp.
GGAGCTGGCCGAGATCGCGCGGGCTGCCGCGGCCGGCGGCCAGCCGGCCGAGCGCGCGACCGATGTCCGGCACCGCCCGCAATTGCCGGCGCAGCCAGTCGCGCGCGCCGGCATCGCCTTCGAACAGGGAGACGAGATCGAGCCGCGCCTCGATCCGGGCGCGGTCGAGCAAGGGCGCGCCGAGATCGGCCGCGAGCAGCCGCGCGCCAGCTCCGGTGACGGTCCGATCCACACAAGCCAGGAGGCTTCCGGCCCGCGTGCCGGAGGCCGAGAGCGTCAGCTCCAAACTCTCGCGCGTCGCCGCGTCGATCATCATATGATCGCCCGAGGCGAGCGCGACCGGCGGCCTCAGGAAGGGCAGCGATTCGCGTGCGACTTCGTCGAGATAGGAGAGCAGCCCGCCCGCCGCGCTCAATGCGGCGCGGTCGAACTGGCCGAAGCCGTCCAGGGTCGCGACACCGAAGCGGGCCTTGAGGCGCTGCTCGGCCGAAAGGCTGTCGAAGCCGGTCTTCCAGATCCCGGCATCGAGCCCCGGCAGCGGCTCGGACGCAATCGTCTCGGCCGCCTCGAGGCGGGCAAGCTCGGCGTGGAGCGCGCTTGGACTAACCGAGGCCAATTCGAATCTCCCGGTCGAAACGTCGGCGGCGGCGATACCGTAGCGCTCGCCCGCGCGGGCAACCGCCACCAGCCAGTTGGACGCGCGCGAATCGAGCAACGCCTCCTCGGTGAGCGTGCCCGCCGTCACCACCCGGACGATGGCGCGGTTGACCACCGACTTGGCGCCGCGCTTCCTCGCCTCGGCGGGGTTCTCGATCTGCTCGGCGATGGCGACGCGGTGGCCCGCTTTGACCAGCCGGGCGAGATAGGCTTCGGCGGCGTGGATCGGCACCCCGCACATCGGGATCGGCGCCCCGTCATGCTCGCCGCGCGCGGTCAAAGCGATGTCGAGACACGACGCGGCGACCCGGGCGTCGTCGAAGAACAATTCGAAGAAATCGCCCATCCGGTAGAAGAGCAGGCTTCCCTCGGCCTCCGCCTTCAGCGCCAGATATTGCGCCATCATCGGCGTCGCCGCGCCTTCGGATTTCACCTTGGTCGCCATTTCCCACCGATAAGGCTTTGCCTTGCCTCCGTCACGGCTTGAGTCCTAAGCGTGGGCCGAAAACTAGGAGAGAGCGCGTGAGCGAGGGCAGCAACGTCAAATTCTCGGAGGCCGAGGCGCTCGAATTCCATTCGATGGGGCGCCCGGGCAAGATCGAGATCATCGCCTCCAAGCCGATGGCGACGCAGCGCGATTTGAGCCTCGCTTATTCGCCCGGCGTCGCCGTCCCGGTCCGCGCCATCGCCGAGAATCCCGATTTGGCTTACGACTATACCGCCAAGGGCAATCTGGTCGCGGTCATCTCGAACGGCACCGCGATCCTCGGGCTCGGCAATCTCGGCGCGCTGGCCTCGAAGCCGGTGATGGAAGGCAAAGCGGTGCTGTTCAAGCGCTTCGCCGACGTCGATTCGATCGACATCGAACTCGACACCGAAGATCCCGACGCCTTCATCGAAGCCGTCGCCCTGATGGAGCCGAGCTTCGGCGGCATCGACCTCGAAGACATCAAGGCGCCGGAATGCTTCATCATCGAGCAGACGTTGCGCGAGCGCATGAACATCCCGATCATGCACGACGACCAGCACGGCACCGCCATCATCAGCGCCGCCGGCCTGATCAACGCCTGCTATCTCACCAACCGCAAGTTGAAGGACATCAAGGTGGTGGTGAACGGCGCCGGCGCGGCGGCGATCGCCTGCACCGAGCTGATCAAGTCGATGGGCGTACGCCACGACAACGTCCTGATGTGCGACAGGAAGGGCGTGATCTACCAGGGGCGCGAGGGCCTCGACCAGTGGAAGTCCGCGCACGCCGCCAAGACCGACCGGCGGACGCTGGAAGAGGCGCTGAAGGGCGCCGATGTCTTCCTCGGGCTCTCGGCGGCGGGCGCGTTGAAGCCCGAAATGGTCAAGGAGATGGCGAAGCAGCCGATCATCTTCGCCATGGCCAATCCCGATCCCGAGATCACGCCGCCCGACGCCAAGGCGGCGCGCCCCGACGCGATCGTCGCCACCGGCCGCTCGGACTATCCCAACCAGGTCAACAACGTGCTCGGCTTCCCGTTCATCTTCCGCGGCGCGCTCGACGTCCGCGCGACCACGATCAACGACGCGATGAAGATCGCCGCCGCCAACGCGCTCGCCGAACTCGCGCGCCAGCAGGTGCCAGAGGAAGTCGCCGAAGCCTATGGCGGCAGAGCGCACAGCTTCGGCCCCGACTATATCATCCCCGCCCCTTTCGATCCGCGGCTGATGGAGATCGTGCCCGCCGCGGTCGCCCAGGCGGCGATGGACAGCGGAGTCGCCCGGCGCC
>DASQFO010000250.1:0-1576 GCA_035633095.1 Allosphingosinicella sp.
CGGCGGCGGGGATGGGCGAGAAGATGAACGCGGCGCCAGCCATCATCGTCGCGGTGATCACGCACAAAGCGAGCTGCTGGCCGTGATCGGCATGTTCGAAGAAATAGCGCGCCGGGAAGCACCAGACGAGGCCGACGAAGATCGAGTGATAAGCGGCGCGGTTGATCGTCTTGCGCGGCAGCGAGTGGATTTCGCGGCCCCGGAGCCTGCCCTGCTGCTGGGCGAAATAGAGCATCAGCAGCGCCACGCAGAACAGCCACAAGCCCATCGCCACCGGGGGCGCGCGGCCGGCGAGCATGTAGCAGATGAAGAGCGCGTTGAAGGCCTGGCCCCAGGCGGCGACCTTCATCGCCGGCCGCATCGAGGCGAGCTGCGCGGCGCGCACGCGTCCCCACCCCCGGACGCCAGGGGGTGCGGCGCGGTTGAAGACGACGCGCCAGTCGAGCTTGGGAAGCGACTTGTCGGTCATGGCTCTCAGAGGCGGGCCATAGCCGACAAAGCATTAGGGAAGCGTTAGCCCTGATCCGGTGCCGGACCCGTAGTAAGACGGCCCCGAAACCGCTCAGGCGGCGATGTCGTAGGTCTGGATCTCGCCGGACAGATAGAGGTTGCGGGCCTTGGCGCGGCTCAATTTGCCCGAGCTGGTGCGCGGCAGCGAGCGCGGCGGGACCAGCTCGATCACGCAGTTCATGCCGGTGATCGCGCGCACCCGCTCGCGGATCGCGTTGCGCAGCCGGCCGCGCTCCTCGACGTCCGAGGTGCGGCACTGGACGAGCACGGCGGGGGTCTCCTCGCCGCCTGGCGTGGTGATCGCGAAGGCGGCGATGTCGCCGGCCTTGAAGCCGGGCAGCTGCTCGACCGCCCATTCGATGTCTTGCGGCCAGTGATTCTTGCCGTTGATGATGATCATGTCCTTGGCGCGGCCGACGATGTAGAGATAGCCGTTCGACAAATAGCCCATGTCGCCGGTGTCGAGCCAATTGCCGGCGTCGAGGCAGGCGCGGGTCGCGTCCTCGTCGCGGAAATAGCCGGCCATGACGCTGGTCCCGCGGACATAGAGCTTGCCGATCCCGCGGTCGGGTAAGGGCTCGCCGTCGGGGCCGCGGATTTCGACTTCCATCCCGGTCACCGGGCGGCCGCAATTGACGATCGCGCGGAAGCGGCGCGGGCGCTCGCGGTCGGCGGCGGTGGCGCCCGACAGCTCGGTCTCCTCGACCAGCTCGAGGCGGATGCCCTCGCCCGGCGGCATCAGCGATACGGCGAGCGTGGCTTCGGCCAGGCCATAGCTCGGGCAAAAGGCGCTGGCCTTGAAGCCGGCTTGCGCGAAGCAATCGACGAATGCCTGCATGACGTCGGGGCGGATCATGTCGGCGCCGTTGCCGGCGATCCGCCAGCGCGACAGGTCGAAGCGGTCGGCGGCGCGGGTCTGCGACGACATGCGGCGCGAGCAGATGTCGTAGCCGAAGGTCGGCGAGTAGCTGAGCGTGGTGCCGGGGTTGCGGCTGATCAGGTCAAGCCAGGCCAATGGGCGGCGCGCGAAATCCTCGGTCTTGAGATAATCGACGCTGACCTGGTT
>DASQFO010000251.1:0-4055 GCA_035633095.1 Allosphingosinicella sp.
GGCTGGGTGATCGGGATCGTCGTCGTGGCCCTCGCCGTTCTCCTGTTCAGCCTGCTCGACGCGCGGCGGCGATCGCTGTCGTCGCCGTCGGTCAGGGAGCGCGCCGCCGATTCGCTGGCGCTCGCCGCGCCGCCGCCGCCGCTCTACGTGCCGCCCGAAGCGCCGCCCGAGCCGGTGTTCGTCATCCCGGAGCCGGCGCCGCCGCCGGCGCCCGCGCCGCCGCCACCGCCGCCCCAGATCATTTATGTGCCGCAGCCGGTGCCGGTCCCGGCCGCGCCCGAGGCGCCGCCGCCGCCGCAGCGGACCGCCAACGCGCCGGCCCTGGTCTTCGATGGCGGTCTCGCGCAGGCCGCGGAGGGCGCGCCCGCCGCGGCCGCCGCCGAGACCGAGGCGCTGCCGGCGGCTGCCGGGGCCGCGGTCGCGGGCAGCCGCACCCGCGCCGGCGTGCTCGCCAACCGCTCGACCACGGTGCCGCAGGGGGCGCTGATCCCGGCGGTGCTCGAGACCGCGCTCGATTCGACCCGCGCCGGCCTCGCCCGCGCGATCGTGTCGCGCGACGTGCGCGGCTTCGACGGGACAAGGGTGCTGATTCCGCGCGGCAGCCGGCTGATCGGCGAGTATCGCTCCGACGTGCAGCCCGGGCAGAGGCGCGCCTTGGTCAACTGGATCCGGCTGATCCGGCCGGACGGCGTCACCATCGCGATCGGCTCGCCCGCCGGCGATCCGCTCGGCCGTGGCGGCATCAGGGCGCGGGTCAACAGCCACTTCTTCGAACGCTTCGCCGGCGCGATCCTGCAGTCGGCGCTCGACGTCGGCGTCAACCTCGCCGGGCGGGCGGCCGGCAACGGCACGGTCGTGGTGCTGCAGGGCGGCGCGCAGGGCGGCGCCCCCCAGATCATCCAGCCGGCCCAGATCACGCCGACCCTGACCGTCCGCCAGGGCACCAGCATCTCGATCTTCGTCGCCCGCGACCTCGATTTCACCGGCGCCGGGGGCCGCCGGTGAGCGCGGTCGCGGCGGTCACGGGCGAAGGCGTCTACCTTCGCTCCTACCTCGCGCCGCTGACCGGCATGCTGGCGCGGCCCGACGTCACCGACATCTATGTCAACCGGCCCGGCGAGCTCTGGATCGAGACGACGGGGGGCGAAATCGAGCGCCACGACGCGCCGGGCCTCGACGAAGCGACGCTCGCCCGGCTCGCGCGGCAGATCGCGGCGCTGACCCATCAGGGGATCAGCCGCGAGCATCCCTTGCTCTCCGCCACCCTGCCGGACGGCGCGCGGGTGCAGGTGGTGGCGCCCCCGGCGACGCGCGGCCCGCTGGCGCTCGCGATTCGCAAGCACGTCTCGCCCGATCTCGCGCTCGACGACTATGTCGCGGCGGGCGCGTTCGCCGCGACGCGGGCGCGCGACAAGCTCGAGCGCTCGGACGTCGACAAGGCGCTGGCGGCGCAGCGCGAGGCGGGCGACATCGCCGGCATGCTCTCGGCGGCGGTCAAGGCGCGCAAGAACATCCTGGTCTCGGGCGGCACCTCGACCGGCAAGACCACGTTCCTCAACGCGCTGATCCGCGAAATCCCGACCGAGGAGCGGTTGATCCTGATCGAGGACACGCCCGAGCTCCAGGTCGCCCACCAGAACATGATCGGCCTGCTCGCGGCGCGCAGCGCGCTTGGCGAGGCGCGGATCTCGGCCAACGATCTCGTCGCCGCGTCGCTCAGGATGCGGCCGGACCGGATCATCCTGGGCGAGCTGCGTGGCGAGGAGGCCTATGCCTTCCTGCGCGCGGTCAACACCGGCCACCCGGGCTCGATGACCACGGTCCACGCCGATTCGGCCGAGCGCGCGATCGAGCAGATCGTGCTGCTCGTGCTCCAGGCAGGGACCCAGCTCAGCCGCGACGACGTCCGCCACTATATCTGGAGCACGGTCGATGTCTTCGTGCAGCTCGACCGGAGGGGTGGCAAGCGCACCGTCTCGGAAGTCGTCCTCAGCCGATAGAAGGGACAGTCCCTATTTAACGAGATCCCGGAGCGCGATCGCTGGATCGGCGAGGCGGGCGCGGTCGGGCGCGGCGCCGCCCTCGATCAGGCTGCGGCCCTGGACATAGTCCCTGACCGCGTTGACGCAGTCGAGCGCGATCACGCGGCCCGCTTTGAGATAGACGACCGAGAAGCTGCGCGCCGCCGGATCGCCGCGGACGACGAGATCGTCATGGCCGTGGAAGAGGCCGACCGTCTGAAGCTTCAAATCATATTGGTTCGACCAGAACCAGGGGATGCTGTCATAGGGCTCGGGCCGGCCGGCAATCGCCTTGGCCACCGTCACCGCCTGGTCGGCGGCATTCTGGACCGATTCGAGCCGCACCCGCGCGCCGCCGGCGAAGCGGCTCACATAAGCGGCGCAATCGCCGATCGCGTAGACGTCGGGCAGGCTGGTCCGGCAATATTCGTCCACATCCACCCCGTTCGTCCCCTCGGCGCCGGCGGCGAGCAGCGGTCCGGCCGCGGGGTCGATGCCGATGCCGACGATGACGAGGTCGGCCGGATCGGTGTCGACAGGTCCGAAGCCGATGCCGGTCCGCACCTCGACGCCATGAGCGCGATGCTCGGCTTCGTAGAAAAGCGACAAAGGCTCGCCGGCGACGCGCGAGAGGAGGCGAGGCTCCGCTTCGAGGATCGTCACCTGCTTGCCGAGCTTCGCGAGCACCGCCGCCGCTTCGAGCCCGATATAGCCGCCGCCGACGATCACCGCCCGCCGCGCCCCGGGAAGCGCGGCGATTATCCCGTCGACATCGGCGCGGCTGCGGATCGTGTGCCCGCCGCCGGGCAGGCGGCGCGGAATCCCGCCCGCCGCCCAGACCAAAGCGCCATAGCCGAGCAGGGCTCCGTCCGAGAGCGTGACTTCGTGCGCGTGCGCATCGACCGCAATCACCCGCCGTCCGAGCCGCATCGCCACCTGCCGCTCCTCCCAGAAAGCCGGCGGCCGGATCAGCATCCGTTCGAACGCCCTCTCGCCCGCGAGATAGTCCTTGGAGAGGGGCGGCCGTTCGTAGGGCAGGTCCGGCTCCTCGCCGACCAGGCCGATCGTGCCTTCGAAACCCTGCCGGCGCACCGCGATCGCGGCCTGGGCGCCGCCATGGCCGCCGCCGACGATCAGGATTTCGAAACTCTCCATCACGTTGCGGCCGCCGTCAATTCGCCGGGCAGGTGGTTCCCGGACCGGCGTCGAGGTCGAGGCAGCGGCCGTCGACCGCGCCGGGCGCGAGCGGCAGACCGATCAGGGCGGCGAGGGTCGGCATGATGTCGACCGTCTCGACCGGGAGCGGCTGCTCGAAGCCGGGCAGCCCGCGCCGCCAGAACAGGATCGGGACGCGCCGGTCATAATCCCACGGGCTGCCATGGGTGGCGACATAGCCGGCGCCGGGGACGGCGATCGGAGTGATTCCGGGCCTCAGCACCACGTAGAAATCGCCCGAGCGCTCGGCATCGAACGAGGCGCGGGCGCGCTCGACCAGGCTCCAGCCATTTGGCGGGCTCGAGGGAGACGGCGTTCCCTGAATCTGGGCGCGGGTGAAGACGGTCGCGACCTGCGGGTGGGCGCGATAGGCGGCGAGAGCCTCGGCGAGGACGCGCGCGCGGGTCCGCGGCGGCAGCGCGCGGTCGATATAGATGTCGCCGAACGGACTGTCGCCGAACAGGATGGGACCGCCAAGGCCGAGGCGGCGGCCGAGCGCTTCGCCCATCGTCGCCGCCCTCAACGCCGGATCGACACGCGCGGCGCCCGCGCCGGCCTGGATGGCAATTCGCTCGGGCAGGTCGTGACCGCCATGGTCGGCGGTCAGCATGACGGCATAGTCGATCCGGTCGCGGTCGAGGCCCGCGAAGAAGTCGCCCAGCATGCGGTCAAGCGCGACGAGCTGGATGCACATCTCGCTGCCCTCGGTGCCGTAGCCGTGGCCGACATAATCGGTGGCGGAAAGGCCGATGGCGAGGAGGTCGGTCGCGGGGCCCTGGCCCAGGCGCATTCGGTTGCGGAAGGCGTGGGCGAGGGCGA
>DASQFO010000252.1:0-4260 GCA_035633095.1 Allosphingosinicella sp.
CGCAGCCACGGCATCCATGCCGAGCCGACCACCTTCGGGGTCAAGCTCGCAGAGGCCTATGCCGAATTCAGCCGCAACCGCGCCCGCCTCGTTGCTGCCCGCGCCGAGATCGCCACGGCCGCCATTTCCGGCGCCATCGGCAGCTTCGCCAATATCGATCCGCAGGTTGAGGAATATGTCGCCGAAAAGCTGGGGCTGAGCATCGAGCCGGTGTCGACCCAGGTTATCCCGCGCGATCGCCACGCCATGTTCTTCGCCACTTTGGGCGTGATCGCCTCGTCGGTCGAGCGGCTGGCGACCGAGGTTCGCCACCTCCAGCGCACCGAGGTGCTCGAGGCCGAGGAATATTTCTCAGCCGGCCAGAAGGGCAGCTCGGCGATGCCGCACAAGCGCAACCCGGTGCTCTCGGAGAATTTGACCGGCCTCGCCCGCATGGTCCGCGCCGCGGTGACGCCGGCGCTCGAGAATGTGGCGCTCTGGCACGAGCGCGACATCTCGCACTCCTCGGTCGAGCGCTATATCGGCCCCGACGCGACGATCACCCTCGATTTCGCGCTCGCCCGCCTCACCGGCGTGATCGACAAGCTCCTCATTTACCCCGAGCGGATGCAGAAGAATCTCGACCGCATGGGCGGCCTCGTCCATTCGCAGCGCGTCCTGCTTGCCCTCACCCAGGCCGGCGCCGCCCGCGACGACGCCTACCGCCTCGTCCAGCGCAACGCGATGAAGGTCTGGGAGTCGGACGGCGACCTCTCACTCTTGGATCTGCTCAAGGAGGATCCGGACGTCTCGGCCCTGCTCTCACCCGCCGGGATAGAGGCCCAGTTCGACCTCGAACACCATTTCAAGCATGTCAACACGATCTTCGCGCGGGTGTTCGGCGAGACTGGGGACAGTCACTAGTGACTGTCCCCCCTAATCCGCCGCGGGCGGATGCATGAGGCTGCGGTAGATCGTTTCTACCAGGCTGTCGGGCGAAATGAAGCCGTCGGGCGGGCCGTAGCCGTCGGCGTGGCGTTCCGCCTTGATCGCATCGAGCGTGCGGCCGGCGGCGATCCCCTGCCCGACCCGGCTGCGCAGGTCGATCAGCATGTCGCGATAGCGGATGAGGTCGGCCCGCCGCGCGACCGGGCCGTGGCCGGGGATGATGGTTGTATCCTCATTGGCGATGGCGAGTCCCGCCTCGACGGCGACGATGGCGCCGTCGATCGATCCGCCTGAATCCACGTCGATGAAGGGAAGCAGGCCGTTGAACCAGGTATCGCCCATGTGGAGGACGTTGGCCCGCGTCCAGTAGACCAGCACGTCGCCGTCGGTATGGGCGTGGCCGACGTGGACGGCGCGGATGTCGTCGCCGTTGAGATGGAAGGTCAGGCTTTCGGAGAAGGTGATGACGGGCAGCGCGCCGGCCGGCGACGGCGGCACCTGGTTCCCGCGCACGATCTGCTCCATCGACATCCGCAGCCGGACATTGTCGTGCGCGACGATCACCGTTCCGGCACGGCCGAGATTCTCGTTCCCGCCGCTATGGTCGCCGTGCCAGTGGGTGTTGATCACGAAGCGGATCGGATCGGGATCGATCGTGCGCACGGCCGCCACCACGCGCTCGGTCGCCGGCGCATATTGGTCGTCGATCAGGATGTTTCCGTCGGCGCCATAGGAGACGCCGATATTGCCGCCCCGCCCGAACAGCACCGCGACTCCCGGCGCGACCCGCTCGACCCGGATTTCGGGGTTCGGCGGCGGCGGCTGCGCGATCGCGGGCGCGGCGATGAGGAACGATGCGAGGATGAAGCGGCGCATGGCAGGGCCCCCTGTTGCGGCCGAAATTATGACCTATCTAGCTGGGCATGGACAGCCTCGCGCAATTCCCGATCACCGCGCGGTGGCCCGCCGCGCATCCCGACCGGCTCCAGCTCTATTCGGTGCCGACGCCGAACGGGGTCAAGGTCTCGATCATGCTCGAGGAGATCGGACTTCCCTACGAGCCGCATTTCATCCCGCTCGGCGAAGGCGGCACCCGGACCAGCGAATTCCTTTCGCTCAACCCCAACGGCAAGATTCCCGCGATCGTCGATCCCGACGGGCCCGGCGGCGAGCCCATGGGCCTGTTCGAATCGGGTGCGATCCTGATCTACCTCGCCGAGAAAACCGGCAAGCTGCTCCCCGCCGAGCCCGCGCGGCGCCACCAGACCATTCAATGGCTGATGTTCCAGATGGCCGCGATCGGCCCGATGTTCGGTCAGGTCGGCTTCTTCCACAAATTCGCCGGCCGCGAATATGAGGACAAGCGCCCGCTCGAGCGCTACGCCGCCGAAGCCAGGCGACTGCTCGGCGTCCTCGAAACCCGGCTCGAAGGCCGCGACTGGCTCATGGACGAGTACACGATCGCCGACATCGCGACCCTGGGCTGGGTCCGCAACCTGATCACCTTCTACGAAGCCCGGGACCTCGTCGATTTCGACGCCCTCACCAACGTCCCCGCCTGGCTCGACCGCGGCCTCGCCCGGCCCGCGGTGCAAAGGGGATTGGAAATCCCGGCGCGGCCCTAGCCGCCGATCGCGGTCTTCAGCTTCTGGAAGAAGCCCTTCGAGGCCGGGCATTCGTCGCCGGTCTCGCTGTCGCGGAATTGCTCGAGGATCTCGCGTTGCCTGGCGGAGAGCCTGGTCGGCGTTTCGACCTCGATCTGGATCACCATGTCGCCATGGCCGCGGCCGCCGATCGCGGGCATGCCGGCGCCGCGCTGGCGCAGTTGCTTGCCCGACTGGATGCCGGCCGGGATCCTGATCTCGTGCTTCTGCTTGTCGAGCCCGGGCACCTCGATCGCGCCGCCCAAAGCCGCGGTCGTGAAGCTCACCGGGCAGCGCGCGAACAGGGTCGTGCCTTCGCGCTGGAAGATCGAATGGCGGGCGAGGTGGACGAAGATGTAGAGATCGCCCCCCGGCCCGCCGCGCACGCCCGCTTCGCCTTCGCCGGCGAGGCGGATGCGGGTGCCTTCATCGACGCCGGCGGGGACGTTGACCGAGAGCGACTTCCTTTTCTCGACCCGGCCCTCGCCCCGGCAGGCCGGGCAGGGATCGGCGATCGTCTCGCCGACGCCGCGGCAGGTCGGGCAGGTCTGCTCGACCACGAAGAAGCCCTGGCGCGCGCGGACCTGGCCGCGGCCGGCGCACATCGCGCAGCCCTGGGCCGACGTGCCTTCCCTCGCGCCCGAGCCGGTACACGGCTCGCACGACACTGTGGTGTCGACCTGGAGCTCGACCTGGCGGCCGTGATAGGCGTCCTCGAGCTTGATCTCGAGGTCGTAGCGCAAATCGGCGCCGCGCAGCACGTTGCCGCGCCGCCCGCCCGGCTGGGCGCCGCCCATGAACTCGCCGAAGATGTTGTCGAAAATGTCGGCGAAGGAGCCGAAATCCTGCGCGCCGCCGCCATTGCCGCCCATGCCGCTGTTCCTGAAGGCGGCGTGGCCGAAGCGGTCGTAGGCGGCGCGTTTCTGCGGGTCCTTCAGGCACTCATAGGCTTCTGAGAGCGCCTTGAACTTGGCTTCGGCGTCGGTGCAGCCGCCGTTGCGATCGGGATGGCATTCCATCGCGAGCTTGCGGTAGGCGGCCCTGATCGTACCGGGATCGGCCGTCCGCTCCACCTGCAGCACCGAATAATAATCGGTTTCAGTCATGAACCCCTCGCCCCTTCAGGGGAGAGGGAAGAGCCGCGAAGCGGCGAAGGGAGAGGGGCAGTGTCCGGCCATTCACGCTGCGCATCTCCTCTTAGACTCCCCCTCTCCCCGGCCCTCTCCCCCGAGGGGGAGAGGGAGGGAACTCAGCCCTTATTGTCTTCGTCGACCTCGGAATATTCGGCGTCGACGACTTCCTCGTCGCCGTCGGCGGCCGCCTCGCCCTCGGGCGCTTCGGCGCCCGGCGACGCCGCCGCGGCTTGGTCCTTCTCGTAAATCGCCTGGCCGAGCTTCATCGCGACCTGGGCCAGCGCTTCCGCCTTCGCCTTGATCGCCTCGGTCTCGCCGCCCTCGACCGCGGTCTTCGCCTCGGCGATCGCGGCCTCGATCTCGGCCTTTAGCGCTTCGTCGACCTTGTCGCCATGCTCTTTCAGCTGCTGCTCGGTCGAATGGATCAGGCTCTCGGCCTGGTTCTTCGACTCGGCGGCCTCGCGGCGGACCTTGTCCTCGTCGGCGAACTGTTCGGCCTCCTGCACCATCTTCTCGATGTCCGCGTCGGAAAGCCCGCCCGAGGCCTGGATGCGGAT
>DASQFO010000253.1:0-2072 GCA_035633095.1 Allosphingosinicella sp.
GAAGCCCTGCGCCCGCCCCTGCTGGCCGAGATCGGCGATGCCGGGATCGAGCATCGCCCCCAATTCGGCGTAGAGCGGCATCGCCGCGGGCATGTTGTGGGCGAGCACATGCGTCAGCATCAGCGCGTTCGAAAGGCCGTGCGGCACATGGAAATGGCCGCCGAGCGGATAAGCGAGCGCGTGCACGCCCGCGACCGGCGCATTGGCGAAGGCGATGCCGGCGAGATGCGCGGCAAGCAGCATCTTGCCTCGGGCCTCGATATCGTCCGGCGTGTCGCAGGCCTTCAGCAGATTGTCCGAGATCAGCCGCATCGCCTTGCGCGCGAACATGTCCGACATCGGGTTCTTGAGCCGGGCCGAGGTGTAAGCCTCGATCGCGTGGACCATGGCGTCGATCCCGGTCGCGGCGGTGACCGCGCGCGGCAGGCTCAGAGTCAGCTCGGGATCGAGCACCGCCCAGTCGGGCAGCAGGGCCGGGCTGTTGACGCCGCGCTTCTCGGTCGATCCGACGGTGATCACCGTCACCGGTGTCGCCTCGGAGCCCGTGCCCGCGGTGGTCGGCACGAGCGCCAGCGGAAGCTTGCGCCCCAGCGCCTTGCCGACGCCCCACAGCGCGTCCAGATCCTCGCCTGTGGCGATCAGATAAGCGGCGAGCTTGGCGACATCCATCGGGCTGCCGCCGCCGAAGCCGACCACCGAGACGGCGCCCTCCCCCGCCGCCACCGCCGCCATCAAGGTCTCGCGCGAGGGATCCTGCTCGACCGCGTCGAAGATCACCGCGTCGGGCAGCGCCTCGAGCACGGCGTCGGCAAGGCCGAGCGCGCGCACATTGGCGTCGGTCACGAACAGGCAGCGCCCGGGCGGCAGCACCTCGGCCAGCCCCCGCGCGGCGCCCGGCCCCGCGATCAGCCTCGGTCCGTACTGGAATTCGTAGGACTGCATGGGGACTGCTTAGAGCGCCGCGCCGCGCCCGTCACCCCGGCGCCGTCAGAAGGAGCGCTGCAGCCGGCCGAGCAGGCTTCGCGCGGGGCTTCCAGCCTGATCCTCGGCGCCATGGCCCAGATCGAGCCGGCCGACCCGGTCGTAAAGCTCCTCGCTGGCGCGGACGAGGTCGGCGGCGGCCTCGGGGAGGCGGGCGAGCAGAGCCCGGTCGGTCTCCGCCGCCGGGCCCAGCCGCCGCTCGGCCGCGCCCGCCTGGGCGCGGCTCAATTCGCCGGCGGCGACCGCGCGCTGGGTGAGCAGCCAGGCGATGACGTGCATCAGCCGCGTCGTCACCTTGAGTGATTCGCAGGAGAAGCCGACCCGGTCGAGCGGATCGAGCGCGAGCCGGTCGTCGCGGCCGCCCGTGTCGAAATAGGAGCGCGCCTCGTCGGCGAGCACCATCGCCTCGACATAGAGCCCGTCGATCAGCTTGGGGGTCAGCCCCTCGTCCATGGAAACTTGCATGACGGCGGAATGCCACAGGGCGGCGATGCCGCAAACGACAAAAGAAGGTGAATCGCGTCCCGATCCCGGCCAGTCGGCCGGAGCGCTTCAGGCGATGATGTTGGGGACGGTCATATCCTCGAGGATCTTGATCTCGTCCTTCAACCTCAATTTTCGCTTCTTGAGGCGGGCGAGCTGGACGTCGTCGCTGGTCGACATGTTGCTCAGGGCTTCGATGGCGCTGTCGAGATCACGATGCTCGGTGCGCAAAGTCGCGAGTCGCGACTCCGGATCCTGAGCGGCTGAGTGGTTCCCTTCCATGGGTCTCCCTCGCTCCTCACTTTTCGATGCCGCGCATCTTAAACCTTCGGTGAGGCGTCGTACATATGTGTTGGACCGCCGTCCCCGGGGGAGACAATGGCGCCTCTCCATGGTTAGATGGCGGCACCGAAGAAGAGGAGAGCGCAGAATGCACCAGGCGCACGTTTCGGCCCTTCAGGCCAAGCATGCCGGCCTCGAAGCCAGGATCATCGAGGAAAGCCAGCGGCCTATGCCCGACATGGCGACCCTCGCCCGGCTCAAGAAAGAAAAGCTGAAAGTGAAAGAGGAGATGATTGGGCTCGGCGACCCGCACTGACGAGAGGCGC
>DASQFO010000254.1:0-4124 GCA_035633095.1 Allosphingosinicella sp.
GGCCGCGCACCGCCGCCTTCGTCGCGCGCACGCTCGACCATCCCTGCCTCGCCGATCTCTACCCGTTCGAGCAAGCGCAGCTCGGCACCAACCCCGCCGGCCGCCGCCGAGCCCTCGTCGAAGCCGGCGCCCCGCTCACCGCCGAGACGATCGGCACGCGCAACCCGAAAAAAGGCGTCATGACGCTCTGATCCGCCGGCGCGCGCTTGACGTGCGGGGCCGGGTCTGGAATTTGCGTCGCGGGGCTCAGGGAGAAACGTCATGCCCTCGCTTCGCTCCGCCCTCGTTCCGGCGCTCCTCCTGATCGGCGCCACCGCCTGCAGCGGCGACGCGCCCGCCTTCGCGCAGGAGCGGCCGTTCCAGATCGAGGAGATCGCGCAATTCGCCGAGCCCTGGGCGATGGCCTTCCTGCCCGGCGGCCGTCAGGCGCTGATCACCGAGAAACGTGGGGTGCTGAAGCTGTGGACGGTGGGCGGCCGCTCGACGGTCGACGTCGCGGGCGTGCCCGCGGTCGACTATGGCGGCCAGGGCGGGCTCGGCGACGTCGCGCTCCACCCCGATTTCGCCAATAACGGCCTCGTCTATCTGAGCTTCGCCGAGGCGGGCGAAAACGGCACGCGCGGCGCCGCGGTCGGCCGAGGCCGGCTGGTCGCCGAGAACAATATTGCGCGGATCGAGGGCTTCGTGGTGATCTGGCGGCAGGAGCCCAAGTTCGATGGCCGCGGCCATTACGGGCACCGCATCCTCTTCTCCCCCGACGGCCGGACCATGTTCATCAGCTCGGGCGAGCGGCAGGAGTTCACGCCCGCGCAGGACATGAACTCCAACGCCGGCAAGATCCTGCGGCTGACCGACGCCGGCATGGTGCCGAGCGACAATCCCTTTTACGACCAGGGGCGCGTCGCCTCGCAAATCTGGTCGCTGGGCCACCGCAACCCGCTCGGCCTCGCCTTCGACGCCGAGGGGCGGTTGTGGGAGGTCGAGATGGGCCCGCGCGGCGGCGACGAAATGAACCTGATCGAGCGCGGCCGCAATTACGGCTATCCGCGCGTCTCGAACGGCAGCCATTATGACGGCCGCGACATTCCCGACCACCGGCCGGGCGACGGATTCGAGGCGCCCAGGATCACGTGGACGCCGGTTATCTCGCCCGGCGACATGATCATCTATTCCGGCACGATGTTCCCTGCCTGGCGCGGCGACGCGCTGGTCGGCGGCCTGTCGGCCCGGGCCCTGGTCCGTGTCGATATCGACGGCGCGAATGCCCGCGAGGCCGAGCGCTGGGACATGGGCCAGCGCATCCGCGAGGTCGAGCAGGCGCCCGACGGCTCGGTCTATCTGCTCGAGGATCAGCAGAACGGCTCGGGCGGGCGTCTGCTGCGGCTGACGCCGAGGCCCTAGCCGATCAGCTTGCGGCGGATCGCCCAGCCGATCGCGAACAGCAAGGCGGCAAGCGCGAGGGTGACGACGGTGAAGGTCCGGCTCCGGACGCCGGTCGCGATCATGTAGAGGCCGTTGGCGACGCACAGCGCGCCGAACAGGATCACCAGCGCGAACAGCCCCAGGAAGACCTGCGCCTGCTCCTCGCTTCCGCTGAAGGTCATGTCCGCCGTCTCGACGCCGGGATTGAGCATCGCCGGGGCGAGGTTGAGCGTGATCGCGCCCATGAGCAGGACGAGGAACAGGCCGAGGACGATCAGGATCCAGCCGCGCACCCGCCAGTTTTTGATCATGACCCGCCCCCCCTCGATCGGCGCCGCTTCTACACCCGCCGGTAGCGGAAGTACCAGACTTCGCGGCTCTCGCGGCGCGCCTTGGCTTCGTAGCGGGTCTCGGGCCAGCCGCCGGGGCGGACGAGGAAGTCGCGCGCGCTTTCCGCGAGCCATTCGAAGTCGGCGCGGGCGCCCATCACCATCATCGCCCAGCGGCAGTAGACGGGATCGTCGGTGGAGAGCCGGAATTCGCCGCCGGCCGCGAGCTTGGCCGCGATCAGGTCGAGCGGGCCGGGATTGACCATCCGGCGCTTGGCGTGGCGCGCCTTGGGCCAGGGATCGGGGTGAAGCAAATAGACGAAGCGCAAGCTTGCGTCCGCGAGCCGCTCGAGCACGTCGAGCGCGTCGCCCATATGGAGCCGGACGTTGGCGAGGTGCCCCTCCTTGATGTGGGCCAGCGCGCCGGCGACGCCGTTGAGGAAGGGCTCGGCGCCGATGAAGCCGTGATCGGGGAGCAGGTCGGCGCGGAAGGCGAGATGCTCGCCGGCGCCGAAGCCGATCTCGAAGTGGAGCGGGCGGTCGTCGCCGAACAAAGCGGGCGCGTCGAGCGGACCCTCGGCGGGCACGCTCAACGCCGGCAACAGCTCCTCGATCAGCGCCGACTGGCTCGCGCGCAAAGGGCGGCCCTTCGAACGGCCGTAGAGACGGCGGATGGTCGTCGGGTCGCCGGACATCGCACCCTCCCGAGGGAGAGGCTTACACCGCCTGCTTGAGCTGATCGACCAGGTCGGTCTTCTCCCAGCTGAACAGGTCGTTCGCCGGCTTGCGGCCGAAATGGCCGTAGGCGGCGGTCGGAACGTAGATCGGCTTGTTGAGCCCCAAATGCGTGCGGATGCCTTTCGGCGTCAGGCGCACGAGCCGCGGCAGCGCCTCTTCGAGCTTCGCCGCGGTGGCGCCGCCCGCCTCGGTGCCGTGCAGGTCGACATAGAGCGACAGCGGCTCGGCGACGCCGATCGCGTAGCTCAACTGGATCGTGCAGCGCCGGGCAAGGCCCGCCGCGACGATATTCTTGGCGAGGTAGCGCGAGACATAAGCCGCCGAGCGGTCGACCTTGGTCGGATCCTTGCCCGAGAAGGCGCCGCCGCCGTGGGGAGCCGCCCCGCCATAGGTGTCGACGATGATCTTGCGCCCGGTGAGGCCGGCGTCGCCGTCCGGCCCGCCGATCTCGAACAGGCCGGTCGGGTTGACGAAGATCGCGTCGTCGTCATTGGGCATCCAGCCCGAGGGCAGCACGTCCGCGAACACGCCCTTCACATAGTCGCGCAGCTTGGCCTGGTCGGTGCCCTTGGCGTGCTGGGTGGAGACGACCAGCTTCACCGCCCGCACCGGTTGGCCGTTCTCGTAAGCGAGCGTGACCTGGCTCTTGCTGTCCGGCTCGAGAAACTCCGCTTCGCCCGAATGGCGATGCTCGGCCAGCCTCTCGAGGATGCGGTGCGAATAATGGATCGTCGCCGGCATCAGCTCGTCGGTCTCATCGCAGGCGAAGCCGAACATGATCCCCTGGTCGCCGGCGCCCTCGTCCTTGTTGCCGCTTTCGTCGACGCCCTGGGCGATATCGGCCGACTGGCCGTGAAGATGGCAGGCGAAATCGGCATATTGCCAGTGGAATCCGTGCTGCTCGTAGCCGATCTTCTTGACGATGCCGCGCGCGGCCTCCTCGATCTCGGCGAGCGTCGGCGTCACCGCCTCGCGGCACCTGACCTCGCCGGCGAGGATGATGCGGTTGGTGGTCACCATCGTCTCGCAGGCGACCCGGGCCTCGGGATCGCGGCCGATGAACAGGTCGACGACCGCATCGGAAATCTGGTCGGCGACCTTGTCCGGATGGCCTTCGGACACCGATTCGGACGTGAAGAGATAATTGCTGCGCATCGTGAGGGGCTCGATCCTTCGGGGGCAGGGATATAAAGATATCTTTATGTGCGGCGCCGCTAGCGCGTTTTGCGCCCGACTGCAATCGCCGCCGCGACGAGCAGCAGCGCGAAGGCGAGGCTGAGCAAATTGCCCAGCCGCGCGAACGGCGTCGGCGGCGCGGCGCGGGGCAGGCGGGCGTCGATCACGCCGGCGCTCCCGAGCGGCAGGCCGGCGAGCAGGCGGCCCTGGGCGTCGATCACGGCGGAAATGCCGGTCGGCGTGGCGCGGATCACCGGCAATCCTTCCTCGATCGCGCGCAGCCGGGCCAAAGCGAGGTGCTGCGGCGGGCCCCAGGCGCCGAACCAGGCGTCGTTCGACGGGTTGAAGATGAAGTCGGGCCGATTCGCGCGGTCGACGACGTTCCCGGAGAAAATGATTTCGTAGCAGATCTGGATGCCGGCGCGGCCGAAGCCGGGGAGATCGAGCGTGCGCGGCCCG
>DASQFO010000255.1:0-1962 GCA_035633095.1 Allosphingosinicella sp.
GCTCCGGATGCGCGCTGACCCGTGCATGGTTGAACAGGATAGCTCGCTCCGGATCGACCCCCGATGCGATCAGCGTTGCCGCCATTTCCCGGATATTGGCGGCAAGTTCGGCGGGATCGTTGTAGACGGTGATGGCGTGGAGGTCGGCGAGGAAGATCAGGCATTCGACCTCGTCCTGCAATTTCACCCAGCGCTTGATCGCGCCGAGATAATTGCCGAGGTGGAGATTGCCGGTCGGCTGGATGCCCGAAACCACACGCATCAGTCTTTCGATCCTTTCGGCTTGCGCTTCAGCACCGCCTTCAGCTCCTTCAGCGTATAAGCGCGGGTCGCGAAGACCGCGGCGGCATAGACGATGATCCCGCCGCCGACCAGCAAGGCGAGGCCGGCGATTCTCTGCTCGAAGCCCAAAGCGAGCAGGGGCTCGACCAGCGGCTCGGCGAAGAACAAGGCGGCGGCCATCAGCGCGGCGGCGAGCGCGAGCCGTGCGATATGGCTGACGAGGACGCGGTCGAGCGCGAAATAGCCGTGGGCGGCGAGCGCGCGATAGAGCAGGAGGACGTTGACCCAGGCGGCGATGGCGGTGGCGAGCGGCGGGCCGACATGGCGCAGCGGCCAGATCAGGATCAGGTTGAGGATCAGATTCACCGCGATCGCGACGAGGGCGTAGCGCAGCGGCGTCCTCATGTCTTGGCGGGCATGGAAGGCCGGGGTGAGCACCTTGACCAGGATGAAGGCGGGCAGGCCGATCGAGAAGGCGGCGAGCGCGCCGGCGGTGGCCGCGGCGTCCGCGGCGTCGAACGCGCCATATTGGAGGAGCGCGCGGATGATCGGTTCGGCGACGACGATCAAGGCGGCGGCGGCGGGGAGGCTCAGGAAGAGCGCCAGCTGCAGCCCCTTCTTCTGGAAGGCGCGGGCGCCGGCCTCGTCGCCGCTCGAGATCATCCGGGCGATGGTGGGCAGGAGGACGGTGCCGAGGCCGATGCCGACGAGGCCGAGCGGGAGCTGATTCAGCCGGTCGGCATTGTCGATATAGGTGACCGAGCCGACCGGGAGCAGGCTCGCGGCCAGCATGGTGGAGACGAGCAGGTTGATCTGCATCGCCCCGGCGCCGGCGGCGGCGGGCCAGATCAGCTTCAGTAGCCTTTTCACCTCTCCGGTCAGGCGGGGCCGGGCGAAGCGCGGCATCGCGCCGGCGCGGGCGCAGGCGAGCAGCAGCCAGAGTAATTGCAGCACGCCGGAAAGGGTGACGGCCCAGGCCATGGCGCGCGCCGTGTCCTCGTCGGTGGGGCCGTTGAAGAAGAGCATCGCGCCGATCAGGCAGAGATTCAGGAAGATCGGCGCGGCGGCGTTCACCCAGAATTTGCCCAGCGAGTTGAGGATGCCGCCGAGCAGCGAGACGACCGAGATGAAGAGGAGATAGGGAAAGGTGGTGCGCGCGAGCTCGACCGCAAAGGCGAATTGCCCGGGTGTCGGATCGTTGAACCCGCCCGAGAGCAGCAGCACCGCCGGTCCTGCGAACAGCATCATCAGGCCGGTGAACAGCAAGAGGAAGGGGAGCAGCGCAGCGAGCGCCTGGTCGGCGAAGCGCAGGGCCTTTTCGAGCGAGCCCGCCTCCTCGCTCATCTTCTTGTTGAACAAGGGCACGAAGGCCGAGGCGAAGGCGCCTTCCGCGAACAAGGCGCGGAACATGTTGGGGAGCCTGAGCGCGATCAGGAAGGCGTCGGTGGCGAAGCTGGCGCCGAGGAACCGCGCCATCAGCATCACCCGCACGAAGCCGAGGATGCGGCTGACCAGAGTCAGCGACCCGACCGAGGAGAAGGAGCGGATCAGGCTCATCAGGACTTGTTCATTCGGCCTTGCTCCCCTTCCGCGGGCCCGGTCCGATCCTGCATGGAAGAGGACCGTCATTCCAGCGAAAGCTGGAATGACGCCCTAGCCGGCTCGAAGGACGGGTCAGGC
>DASQFO010000256.1:0-1833 GCA_035633095.1 Allosphingosinicella sp.
GCCGTCAAGCAGCTTTCCGTCGATCATGAGGGCCTCAGCGAAACCTTCTCCTGACGGGCAAGAGCCCGGTCCGCCGATCCGCCGGTGATCTTGATCCGAAACGGACCAAGTTCGCCGACAGGCGGCCAGAACGTTCGGGACTAAAGATTTTATCGCCGGTCGCGCATCCGCGTCTACAATGCCCGAGGCAGAGGCGCCTATTTCCACCGAAATGGAGGAATCCCGCCTAAACGCCAAATAGATGAAGGCGTTCGGCTTTCCGAACAGGCTCCGAAGTGGAGCCGATAACAATTCCCCCAACTTTGGCTTGCGCCAATCTCCATTTCGGATTGTACCGGGGGGTGCTGGCGATGAGCGATAAGTTGGCGCATGATGCGCTCGAAATGGTCGAATATAGAGAAAGTCCGGCCGTCCATCTCTTCGCCGATACTGAGCCGGCGCTTGGGCGCATGCGCCGGACCGCGCAGAAGGCCGATTGCCGCATCGTCTCGTCCGTCCTGCTTGGCTCGGATCCGCAGGCGTTCCTGCGCTCGGTGCCCAATGCCGCGGCGCTGATCGAGCTCGATGGCGAGGCCGGGCCCGACGCCTTGATCCCGATCCTGGACTGGGCCCAGAGCGAGGCCGAGGCGGGCATGCGCTCGAGCGTCGTCTCGGCCCCGGTCGGCCTGGTCGATCTTGTCGCGGCGCGCGTGTCGCACGGGGACGTCGCCCATCTTTGCGAGGCCGGCGAGATAGACCGGCTGATGGCGGTCGCGCGCGCCGCCCGCCCTGCGGCCCCGCAACTGCACGATGTCGGCCGCGAGCACGGGGCTGTCATCCTCCACCAGCTCTCCGAGGATGTCGGCAGGATCGCGGCGATCCTCGCCTCTTTGTCCGACGAGGAAGCCGCGGCAACCGCTGCCCGGCCGGACGCGGGGGCGGAGACGGACGAGCCCGGCATTGACCCCGCCACCATCCGCGCGATGATCCGCGCCCGGCGGCTGCGCGACCAATATTTCCGCGGCGACCTGTTCGCCGATCCGGCCTGGGACATGCTGCTCGATCTGATGGCGGCGCGGCTCGAGAAGAAGCGGGTCGCGGTCTCGAGCCTGTGCATCGCGGCGGCGGTACCGGCGACGACCGCGCTCCGGTGGATCAAGGCGCTGACCGACCGCGGTCTCTTCGTCCGCGCCGCCGATCCGCAGGACGGGCGCCGCGTCTATATCGAGCTCTCCGACGACACGGCGCGCTCGCTCGCCACCTATTTGCGCGCGCTGCGGCGGATCTGCCCGACCGCGGTCTGACGCTTGCCCGTTTCGCGCCGCGCTGGCAGGGAAGAGTCCTCAATGGTCGCATTGGCGGACGGAAAACCGGTTCCCACTCTTCCTGCCAATGCTCCGGAGGGCGCTTAGCTCAGTTGGTAGAGCATCTCGTTTACACCGAGAGGGTCGGCGGTTCGAGCCCGTCAGCGCCCACCATGATCAGGAAAACAGCGCCCCGCGCTGTTTAGCCATGTCCGGGGGACATGGCGACCTGATCATTTCGCTCCTGGCGGAGCTCCGGCTGGCAAGCCAGCCGGAGCGGAGCGGGAACGAAGGCTGCCCGCCCTAGCTTTAGCGAAGGAGGGCTATCTCAACCTCACAAGCTCCTGATCAGCTTCACCGCCACCGCCGCCCAGGGCGGGTCCGTCACCACGGTCTGGCGCTGGCCGGCGCCGTGGGGGAGGATGTGGAGCTTACCGTCCTCGCGCCCGATCAGGCGGCCGAACAGGAAGCGGCCGGCGGGGCGGGGGACGAGGATGTCGCGATTGAGGGCGCCGGCAAAGGCCTCGGGCGCGAGCCGGTTGAGCCAGAT
>DASQFO010000257.1:0-5057 GCA_035633095.1 Allosphingosinicella sp.
GGGGTTCGAGCGGGTTTGCTCGGCCGAATGGACCGACGGTCCGGACGGGCGCATCGTCACCCTGCGCAAGCCGGATGGCGGGTTTCGCCGGCTGCTGGCGACGGGGGACCGCCGCCACTACATCGCCGCCGACGGCGCCGAGCAGGCCAATGTGCTCCAGCTGCGCCACGGCGTGACCGAAATCTCGATCGGCGGCGACGTCTTCCGTTTGCCATGACCGGCCGAATCATCCTCACCGCCGCCGAGATGCGCGCCGCCGAGGAGGCGGCGATCGCCGCCGGGACTCCGGTCGAGGAACTGATGGAACGCGCCGGCAAGGCGGCGGCCGAGGCGATCTGGCGCTATGCCGGGCCGCTGCCGGCGCTCGTCCTGTGCGGCCCCGGCAACAATGGCGGCGATGGCCAGGTGATCGGCCGCGAGCTTCGCGCCCGCGGCATAAAGGTGCGGGTCGGGACGCTTGGCGACCCGCGGTGGGAGCCCGCCCCGCTTTTGATCGATGCGCTGTTCGGGACCGGCCTGTCCCGGCCGCTCGACGGCGCCATCGCCAAGCGGCTGCTCGCCGCCGCCGGTGAGGCGCGGGTGCGCGTCGCCATCGACCTGCCGAGCGGCGCCGCGACCGACGACGGCAGCCTGCTGTCGGCTGTCCCCGACTACGATCTCACCATCACCTTCCAGACGCTGAAGCCTTCGCACCTGCTTCAGCCGGCGGCGCGTCACATGGGCCGGATCGTCGTCGCCGACATCGGCATCGCGGGGACGAGCAAGCTCGCCGAGATCGGCCCCGCCGCCCCGCGCGAGCCCGGTCCGGACGATCATAAATATTCGCGCGGCCTCGTCACCGTCCTTGCCGGCGAAATGCCCGGCGCGAGCGCGCTCGCCGCCGCCTCGGCGATGCGCGCGGGCGCGGGTGTCGTGCGTCTCCAGGCGCGCGAATTCGTGCACGGGGTCCCGGCCGCGGTGATCCAAAGCCCGGGCGATCCGCTCCATCGGCTGGACGATCAACGGATCGGGGCGCTGCTCGTCGGCCCGGGGCTGGTTGCGGACGAGATTCTGCTCGATGCGGCGCTCGCCTCCGATCGCCCGCTGGTGCTCGACGCGGGCGCGCTGACCCTGCTCGCGGCCCGCGCGATGCCGCGCTTCGAAGACGCGATCCTGACGCCGCACGAAGGCGAGTTCCACCGCCTGTTCGGCGAACGCCCGGGCAGCAAGGTCGAACGGGCGCGGGCCGCGGCCGCGCAGACCGGCGCGGTGATCGTCTACAAGGGCGCCGATACGGTGGTGGCCGCGCCCGACGGCCGCGCCGCGATCCGCCCGCCCGCGCCCAACTGGCTGGCGACCGCGGGGACCGGCGACGTGCTCGCGGGAATCATCGCGGCGATGCGCGCGGGCGGCCTCGACGCGTTCGATGCGGCCTGCGCGGGGGTCTGGCGCCACGGCCGCGCGGCGGAAAGGGCCGGGCCGGGCTTCATCGCCGACGATGTCGTCGATTGCCTGTGAACGACGTCATTGTCCGCCTGGCCGCCCGCGGGGAAGGGGTGACCGAGAGCGGGCGCTTCGTGCCTTTGACCGCGCCCGGCGACATGGTCGCGCCCGACGGCGCGGTCACGCTGGGCCCGCACCGCGTCGATCCGCCTTGCCGCCACTTTCCCGAGTGCGGCGGCTGCCAGCTCCAGCATGTCGACGACCCCGCTTATGCCGATTACCTCGAGGACCGGATCGCCTCGGCGCTCGCGGCGCAGGGGATCGGCGCGCCGGACATCCTCGCACCGCACCTCTCGCCGCCGCGAAGCCGCCGCCGCGCCGCTTTGAAGGCGGCGGGCGGCGCGATCGGCTTCAACGCGGCGGCGAGCCACCGCATCGTCGACATGCGCGAATGCCACATCCTTCGACCCGAATTGTTCGCTTTGGTCGCTCCGCTCCGCCGCCTGCTGACCAAGCGGGCGAGCGCGGGGATGACGCTGGCCGATCAGGGCGTCGACCTCTTGCTCGAGGGAGTTGCGGCCGACGGCCTGGAGCAGGCCGAAGCGTTGACCGATTTCGCCCGGGCCCACGGCCTCGCGCGGCTGTCGCTCGACGACGGCTACGGCCCGCAGACAATCTGGGAGCCCGAGCCGGTCACGATCACCCTAAGCGGAACACCGGTGGCGCTTCCCCACGGCGCCTTCCTGCAGGCGACGGCGGAAGGGGAAGCCGCTTTGGTCGCGGCGGTGCGCGAGGCGGTGGGCGCGGCGCGGATCATTGCCGACCTGTTCGCCGGTCTCGGCACCTTCGCGCTGGCCTTGGAGGGAAAGGTCTACGCCGCCGAAGGCGCGCGCGACGCGGCGCTGGCGATGAAGGGCGCCGGCCGCGGCCTCGTCGTCGACCATCGCGACCTCTTCCGCCGCCCGCTCGACGCGGCCGAGCTCGACCGCTTCGAGGCGATCGTTCTCGATCCGCCCCGCGCCGGCGCCCGCGAACAGGCTGAGCGGCTCGCCGCCTCGCGCGTGCCGAGGATCGCCTATGTCTCGTGCAACCCGGCGACCTTCGCCCGCGACGCCAGGACGCTCTTCGACGGCGGCTTCGGGCTCGATTGGGTTAAGCCGGTCGGCCAGTTCCGCTGGTCGACCCACGTCGAGCTCGCCGCCGCCTTCGTCCGCTAGCCTGCCGCCCGCTTTCGTCGCCCGAGACTCAGGAGGGGGCGGCCTGCCCGCATTGCGGGCTGCCTTCGGCCCTCGTCCAGCCCCGATCGAACTGGGCATAAGCGTCCGCCGCGAAGCCTTCGGCGCGTGCCCGTTGCGCGCGTATGCGCGCCTCGCTCTCGCTCGCCACTCCGCCGAGCACGACGGCGAGATGTTGGCTCGTATTGGCCTGCCATATTTCGACGCAAAGCCCGCGCTGCTGCAGGGCCGAGGCGGAGCCGAACGCATTGGTGCGGCCGGCCTCGTCGGAGCTGAAGCTGCCCAGCACCGCGAAGGCGCGGCCCGGGATCACCGGCGGAAGAACGCGCGCCGGAGCCGGTGCCGGAGTCTCGCCCTCCGCTTTCCCCTCGGGCGAGCCTGTGGTCGCCGGAGCGTCGGTTGCGGAACGGCCCGAGCTGACGCCTTCCGTGGTCATGCTTTCCTCGGCAGTCGCGAGGCCCTGCTGGGCGCTCACCAACGTATCCACGCCCCGGCGCAGTTCCCCGATCGCCTGCTGGATTCGCGTCGTGTCGGCGGCACTCGCGCCTCTCGCTTGCTCCAGCAGCGGGATTGCCCTCACCTGCGCGTCACGCGATTGCTGCAGCCCGGCGCGGCTTTCATCGAGCGCCGCGTCGAGGGCCGCGTTCGAGCTGCGCAGGGTGACGATGTAGTAAATCGCCACCGTCGCCGCCGCGAGCGTCAGGACGAGCCCGATCAGCACCATCGGCACGGATGCTCGCGACGATCGGCGCATCCGCTGGAGCGTCTCGTGGATCTCGGTGAAGCCGCTCTCGGCCTGGGCTGCGCTGGTTTCGTTGCTCATTGCCTCGGCCCCTGCATCGTGGCGAGCTGCCGGATGATGGCGTCGATGAGGTCGAACGAGCGGTTGAGGAAGAAGGAAACCCGCGCCGCTGACGCAGCGATGAGACCCGAGGCGCCGAAGATCATCATCAATTGCGGCGTGCCGATGCTGCCGGCGAGAAAGAGGCTGACGACCACGAAGATCAGCAGCCCGAACGAGACGAGAGCGCAGACAAGATAAAGCATCCGCTCGAGGCTGAACATTCGCATCAAGCTTTCGAGCGCGAACAAGGTGCGCTGGATGAGATCCTCATTCTCCGGCATTTTCGTCCCCCCCCTTCACTCGCACCATGTCGTGCGCCAAGAAAAATCGACCCCGGTTTGGCTCGATCTTCGCGAGTCGAGACGAATCTATTCAGTCACGACTAGTGAAGGACATATCATATTTTTGGGCTCAGGGCATGTGGAAATGCGAGGACTTGTCCCCGTCGAGTGCGCGCCTTAGCCGTGGTGCCACAAATTGAACGCGGCGTGGATGGTGAGGCCGAGCAGGCAGAATGACGCCGCCAGGAAAGTGAGAAAGCGCCAGCGGACGACGTTGACCGTCGCCTGGATCAGGCTGTGCAGGATGCGGAAACCCACATAGGCCCAGGCCAGCCAGACGTTGATCCGGGCGTCGCCGCCGCCGATCAGCGCCGGGGTGATCGCGATCGCGTAGAACAACGTCGGCTGCTCGAGCAAATGGTTGTAATTGTGCGCCTTCCACTGGGCCTGGGGTTCGACGACGCCGTCGAGATCGCCGCCCTTGCTGCCGACCCTGCCCTTCAGCGAGATGCCCTTGCGCGCCAGCGCCGGGAAGCGGACCGCATAGAGCCAGATCATCATGACGAGCGTCCACGCGACGAGCGCGACGACGGGCGCGAGAATTGGGCTTTGGTTCATGGCTGATCTCCCCCTTTGCGGGAGAGTGCGTCAGCGCGACGCCGCGTTCAAGCGTTCAGGCGAACATCTGGCCGAAGGCCCGCTTGGCCCGGGTCTTCCAGTGCCCGCGATGATAGGCGTCCGAGGCCAGCAGCGGCAGCACCGATGTCGCTTCGGCGAACACCATCTGCTCCAATGCGGTCGAGACCTTGCCCCAGCTCGCCGCCTCCTGGAGGGTCGAGGAGGAGCAGGCGCCGTCGCGGACGTCGGCGACGCTGATCTGGACCGCATATTTGTGGACCTCGACGTCGTCGTGGCCGAGAATCTCGGCGCAGACGACCGTGTCCTGCGCGAAATTCTTGGGGACGCCGCCGCCGATCATGAGGAGGCCGGTCGTCCCCGCCTTGATCTTGATGTCGGTCAGCTCGCGGAAATCGGCGATCGCGTGGAGGACCATATAGGCTTCGTCCGCCTTCATCCGGTCGACCTGGTGCTTGACCAGGCCGAAGCCCGCCGAGCTGTCGACGAAGGCCGGGCAGAAGATCGGCACGTCATGCTCGTAGGCGAGCTTGACCAGGCTGTTGTCCTTCTTGCCGTTGGCGACCAGCCACTTGCCCATCTCGCGGATGAACGCGCGCGACGAATAGGCTTTGGGTTCGAGGCCGTCGGCGATGGCGC
>DASQFO010000258.1:0-2366 GCA_035633095.1 Allosphingosinicella sp.
GCTCGGTTTCTCCAAGGTCGTCCGCAACAGCATCGACGCCTCGTCCGACCGGGATTTCGTGGCGTCGTTTCTGTTCGCGACGTCTCTGGCGATGGTGCATCTCAGCCGCCTGGCCGAGGACCTGGTGATTTTCACCGGGGAGGAGCACGCATTCTTTGACCTGGCGGACGCCTCGGCGACCGGCAGCAGCATGATGCCGCAGAAGAAGAATCCGGATCCCCTCGAACTCGTCCGCGGAAAAACGGGGCGCGCCATCGGCCGGCTGACCGGCTGGCTGGCCACGATGAAGGGGCTGCCGAGCGGCTACAACAAGGATCTCCAGGAAGACAAGGAAGCGGTGTTTGACGCCGAGACGACGCTCGCCTCGTCGGTGGCGGCCGCGCACGCGGTGGTCTCGCGGCTGTCGCTGAACGCCGAGCGCACCGAACGCGCGGCATCCGGCCTGCTCCTGGCGACCGACGTCGCCGACTACCTGGTGTCGCGCGGCATGCCGTTCAGGCGCGCGCATGAAGTCGTCGGTGCCATGGTCCGGCGGCTGCTCGCCGAGGGGCGCGATTTCAGCACGCTGACGCTGGAGGAATGGCGCGAGGCGAGCGAGATGTTCGGCGAGGATGCGCCGCGCGCCGCCACCGCGCTGGCGTCGGTCCAGGCGCGCCGGACGCCGCAGTCCACCAACCCCCAGGCGGTCCGTGAGGCGCTGGACGAATGCCGCGCGTGGCTGGCGACGGCAAATCCCAAATCCCAAATCCCAAATCCCAATGATGAAATCCCAACAAAAACCTAACCGAAGTCCTTGGGATTCGGGATTTGGGATTTGGGGTTTGGGATTTGGGGTTTGGGATTTGATTTGCTAGACTTCCGCTACCTACATCCTTTCTCATCCCGCCTGAAAGGAACGGCTCCGGGGGAGTAATGCAGCAACG
Source organism: Allosphingosinicella sp. (assembly GCA_035633095.1). Lineage (GTDB taxonomy): Bacteria > Pseudomonadota > Alphaproteobacteria > Sphingomonadales > Sphingomonadaceae > Allosphingosinicella. The sequence goes on from DASQFO010000258.1 coordinate 924, forward strand.
CCGGCTTCGGCTGGGTGACATTCTGGACGACTACTGTCCGCGCGAGCGCCGCATCACCAATCATGCCGTCGTGGCGATGATTGAGGACAAGGTGCAGCAGACGCGCTGCACCACGTGCGACGCGGACCATGAGTACAAAGCGGCCAAGGTGCCGCCGCCGCGCCGGAAGCGACCGGATGCCGCGGCCGGCGATGCGGCCGAGGGGACGCTTCGTCCGCGCGCCGCGTCCGAGGACGCCGAGCCGCCGGACGACACGACCGATGCGGACACGAATGCGGACGCGCATGCCGACGCGGCCTCTGCCAAGGCGCTTGAGATCCCGCCGATGCCTCGCAGCGCCGTGTCCGATGCCGCCTCCGGCGCCGACGCCCAGCCGCTGGCGGCCGCGGGCGCCGACGAGGATGCCGGCTCCCACGAGGAAGGCTCCCACGGGGAAGGCTCCGAGGAAGAGGGTCCGGTTCATCGCCGGTTGATTCGCGCCACCTTGCCTCGCCCCGAGGGCCAGGTACCGGAGCGCAAGGCTCCTGACTTTACGGTTCGCCAACCAGGCGGGCGCGGCGGCCGGGAGTTCGACGGCAACAAGCCCGGTCAGCGCTTCGGCCAGGGGCGCCGCCCCATGCGCCCTCAGGGCGACTCGCAGCCCACACGATTCGGAGGGCCGCGTCCGGGCGGCGCCGGTCCCCGAAACGGCTCGGGGCAAGGGCGGCCCGCAGGTAACCGCCCGGCGCAGCCCGGCGGCCCGCGCGGCAACAGGCCGGGCCAGGGCGCAGGCCGTGGCGGCGGCGGACGCAAGCGCGGGCGGTAGCGGTTGTCCGATTTCGCCGGCAAGCATGGCCTGATCGTCGGCGTGGCCAACAAGCGGTCGATCGCGTGGGCGATCGCCCAGGCCACGGCCCGCCGCGGCGCCCGCCTCGCGCTTACCTACCAGGGCCGGTTCGAGGAACACGTCAACGAGCTGTCGCAGGGGCTTGGCGAGCCCGCGCTCGTCCTGCCGTGCGATGTCTCGTCGGATACGGATATCCAGGCGGTGTGCGCCAGGGTCGAGCAGGAGTTCGGCGGCCTTGACTTCCTCGTGCACGGCGCCGCGTTTGCGCCCCGCGAGGAGCTCTCCGCGCCTTTTTCGAATACGACGCGCGAGGGCTTTCGCATGGCCCTCGACATCTCCGCGTACTCGCTGATTGCGCTCACCAGGGGCGCGATCCCGCTGATGGAACAGCGCGGCGGCGGCAGCGTCCTGACGCTGACCTACCTCGGCAGCGATCGCGTCTTCCCGAACTACAACGTCATGGGTGTGGCCAAGGCCGCCCTGGAGGCGACCGTTCGGTATCTGGCCGCCGACGTCGGCCCGAAGAACATCCGCGTGAACGCGATCTCGGCCGGCCCGATCAAGACACTGGCGGCCTCCGGCATCTCCGGTTTCTCACAAATCCTCAACGTCTATCG
>DASQFO010000259.1:0-2884 GCA_035633095.1 Allosphingosinicella sp.
GCGAGGTGACGACGCCGATCGTGCGGGGGGCGAAGGGCAAAGGCCGTTTTCGTCCCTCGTCGAACAGCCCCTCCGCGGCAAGCGCCAGGCGCCTCTTGTCGAGCAACGCCATCAGCGCGCCCTGCCCGGCCAGCTCCAGCCGCTCGACCACGATCTGGTAGCGGGAGCGCGCGGGATAGGTGGTGAGCTTGCCCGTCGCGATGACCTCGATCCCGTCCTCGGGCTCGAAGCGAAGGCTCCCCGCGGACCCGCGCCAGATCACCGCGTCGATGCAGGCCGAATCGTCCTTCAGCGTGAAATAGACATGGCCCGACGCGACCCGCTTGAAGCCCGAAATCTCGCCGCGCACGCGGACATGGCCGAAGCCGTCCTCGACAGTGCGCTTCAGGGCCGCGCTGAGCTCCGAGACCGTCAGCGCCGGCGCGTTGTCGCCGGGGCTTTCGATTGCTACGAGCCCGGCGTCGGTGGAAGGGTCGGTGTCCATGAATGTGCTCATCATCGGTTCGGGCGGACGCGAGCATGCGCTCGCCTGGAAGCTCGCGCAATCGCCGGCGATGGGCAAGCTTTATGCCGCGCCGGGCAATCCGGGTATCGCAGAAGAGGCCGAACTGATCGATCTCGACCCCGCCGACCACCGCGCCGTGGTGGATTTCTGCCGCCGCCATGCGATCGGCCTCGCCGTGATAGGGCCCGAAGCGCCCCTGGTCGACGGTCTCGCCGACAATCTGCGCGCGATGGGGATTCCCGCTTTCGGCCCCGACCGGATTCCGGCGGCGCTCGAAGGCTCCAAAGGCTTCACCAAGGATTTGTGCGCCAGGCACGGCATCCCGACCGCCCGCTACGCGCGCGCTTCCGACCGGCTGGCGGCCGAAGCGGCGCTCGGCGATTTCGGCCTGCCGGTGGTGATCAAGGCCGATGGGCTGGCGGCGGGCAAGGGCGTGATCATCGCCGAGACCGGCGAGGAAGCCGGGGCCGCGCTCGCCGCCATGTTCGAGGGCGGCTTCGGCGGCGCTGGCGAGGCGGTGGTGATCGAGGAATATATGGAAGGCGAGGAAGTCAGCTTCTTCGCCCTGGTCGACGGCGAGACCGTGCTGCCGTTCGGCTCGGCGCAGGACCACAAGCGCGTCGGCGATGGCGACACCGGCCCCAATACCGGCGGCATGGGCGCCTACAGTCCGGCCTCGATCTTCACCCCCGCGCTCGAGGCGCGGGTGATGGCCGAGATCGTCCGCCCCACCGCCGGCGCGCTCGCCGAGGCCGGCACGCCTTTCTCGGGCATCCTCTACGCCGGGCTGATGCTGACCGAAGCGGGGCCGAAGCTGGTCGAATATAATGTCCGCTTCGGCGATCCCGAATGCCAGGCGCTGATGATGCGGTTCGAGGGCGATCTTCTCGCCTTGATGCTCGCCACCGCGAACGGCGAGCTCGACGCCGCCGAGCCGCCCTGCTTTGCCGAAGACGCCGCATTGGTCGTGGTCATTGCGGCCGAGGGCTATCCGGGCATTCCGAAAAAAGGCGGCGCGATCGCCGGCCTCGAGCAAAAGGCCGCGAAGGTCTTTCACGCCGGGACAGCGCTCGCCAACGGCAGGCTGGTCGCGAATGGAGGCCGGGTGCTCGGCGTGGCCGCGCGCGGAAAGACCGTCGCCGAGGCTCAAAAGGCCGCCTATCGCGCCGTCGACGAGATCGACTTCCCGAGCGGCTTCTGCCGCCGCGACATCGGCTGGCGCGAGATCGAACGAGAAGCTAAGAAAGCCTGATGTCGCTCTGGACCAAGCTGCTGATCGGGCTCGCCGCCGCGCTCGCCGCGGGCTGGATCGCTCATGGCCCGGTGGGCCTGGGCGCCGCTTATGTCGACGCGGTCGAGGCGCGGGCGCAGGCGGTGGTCCGCGAGGCCGCGCTTCCCGGCGTCGCCCTTCATCTGGGGCGAAACCCGCTGTCGCGTACCGCCTATCTTTCGGGCCCGGCCAACGATTTCCAGCGCGAGGGCGTCGGCATGCTGCCGGGGCTCAACGACCGGGTCGGCGGTGTCGCCGGCGTGTCGGGCGTGAGGTGGGAGGAAAAGGGCTTCGCCATTCCCCTGCTCGCCGAGACGCTGCTGCTCATCGCTTTCGCCTATCTTATCGGAGTCGGCCTGGGCTGGGTCTTCTTCCGGCCGCGACGCGTGGGCTTCCTGTGAGGACGCGATGCTGAGCCTCCTCCAGTTCAACCTCATACCCCTCGCGATCGCGCTCTTGATTGGAATCGCCGCCGGCCGCTGGATTTTCGCCCGACGCCCCCCGCCGGCTGCCACCGATCTTGAAGGATAGGCCGCCGTCGTGACGTTCGACCCCTCGACCATCGTCGTCATCGTCGCGATCCTCGCCGGCATCGCGGTTGCGCTCCTGGCGCTGAGGGCCCGGCGCAAGCCCCCCGGCGTCGAGCGTCGCACCGGCGAGACCGGCAGCCCTTACGTGGCGAGCAGGGACCGGCCCTACATGAAGCCGCCGCCGGCCAGAGCGGGCGCCGGCGTCGCCGACGAGGTCGCGGCGGCGGCCACAGACGTCGCCGGCGCGGTTCTCGGTGTCGAGGTGAAGCGCGGCGTGGCCGCGCCCGCGGACGACCTCCAGCGGCTCAAGGGCGTCGGTCCCAAGTTCGTGGCCCGCCTCCACGAGCTCGGCGTCACCCGCTTCGATCAGCTCGCCGGCCTCAACCCGAACGAAGCGGCCCATCTCGACGAGCGGATGGGGCCGTTCCAGGGGCGCCTCATTCGCGACCGTGTGATCGAGCAGGCCGACTATCTCGCCCGCGGCGATATCGAAGGGTTCGAGGAGAAGTTCGGGAAGCTGGGCTAGGGTTTTTGTTGCCGCTCGCTCCAAGTCGTAACCTGGCTCAAGCGCTCGTACGC
>DASQFO010000260.1:0-7401 GCA_035633095.1 Allosphingosinicella sp.
CGAAATGGCCGTGCGCCTTGAGCGCCACCAAATACTGGAGCTGCTTGAGGGTCGGAAGGTGCGTGCTCATCGCCTCGCTCGATCAAAGCGGGCAGTTTATCCAGCGAAGCGATGAATCCTAGCCGGAGGCGGCTACGTACGCGTCCAGCCGCGCGAGATGCGCCGCTTTCTCCGCCTCGCCCAGAAAGGAGCCGAGGAAGGAATTGCGCGCCAGCGTGACGACATCGTCGCGCGTCAGGCCGCGCCCTTTGGCGGCGGCGCGGTAATTGTCGTTCACATAGCCACCGAAATAAGCGGGGTCGTCGGAGTTGATGGTGGCGCGAAGGCCGGCGCGCAGCATGGCGTCGATCGGGTGCGCCGCCATGTCGGGCACGACGCACAGCTTGAGGTTGGAAAGCGGACAGACGGTCAGCGTAATCTTCTCGCGTGCCAGCCGCTCGACGAGGGCAGGGTCCTCCAGCGAACGGTTACCATGGTCGAGCCGGTCGATCTTGAGGACATCGAGCGCTTCGCAGACGTAAGCGGGCGGCCCTTCCTCGCCGGCATGGGCGACGCGCTTGAGGCCCAGCGCCGCCGCCGCGGCGAAGACCCGCGCGAACTTGCCCGGCGGGTGGCCGAGCTCGGAGGAATCGAGACCGACCGCTTCGATCCGGCCGAGCCAGGGCCGGGCCCGATCGAGCGTCTCGAAAGCGGCTTCTTCGTCGAGATGGCGCAGGAAGCAGAGGATGAGCTTGGAGGTGTTGCCGTGCCGTGCTTCGGCCTCGTCCATCCCGGCGAGCAGCCCCTTCATCACCGTGTCGAACCCGATGCCGCGGTCGGTGTGCGTCTGCGGGTCGAAGAATATCTCGGAGTGGACGACCCTATCCGCCGCCGCCCGGTCGAAATAGGCCGAAGCGAGGTCGCGGAAATCGGCTTCGGTGCGGAGTACGTCGGCGCCTCGATAATAGATGTCGAGAAAGTCCTGCAGGTTCGAGAAATCATAAGCGGCGCGAACTGCCTCGACGCTGTCGAACGGGATCTCGACCCCGTTGCGTCCGGCCAGCGCGAACATCAGCTCGGGCTCGAGGCTGCCCTCGATATGCATGTGCAGTTCGGCCTTGGGCAGGCCGGCGATGAAGGCGTCGAGATCGGACATGCGGTGAGGCTAGCGCGCCGCCGCGGATGGGGACAGTCACTTTTCGCGCCGCCCGGCGAGCCGTCGCACCGCGGCGCGTGAAAGTGACTGTCCCTTAGAAGCGATCGGCGTTCATCACCTTGGTCCATGCCGCCACGAAGTCATGGACGAACTTCTCCTGCGCGTCGTCGCTTGCATAGACCTCGGCGAGGGCGCGCAGCTGGGCGTTGGCGCCGAAGACGAGGTCGGTGCGCGTCGCCGTCCACTTCTCTTCGTCGGTCCGGCGGCAGGTGCCCAGGAAGACTTCGTCGCCGCGGTCGTCGACCTCCTTCCAGGCCGTGCCCATGTCGAGCAGGTGGCGGAAGAAATCGTTGGTGAGCTGGCCGGGCCGGTCGGTGAGGACGCCATGCGGCGAGCCTCCATGATTGGCGCCGAGCACGCGCAGGCCGCCGACGAGTACGGTCATTTCCGGCGCGCTGAGGCCAAGCAATTGGGCGCGGTCGATCAGCAGCTCCTCGGTCGGCACGCTGAAGCGGACCGAGAGGTAGTTGCGAAAGCCGTCCGCCTTGGGCTCGAGCGGCTCGAAGCTCGCCGCGTCGGTCTGCTCCCCGGTCGCGTCGCCGCGGCCGGACGTAAATGGCACGGCTACATTGTGACCGGCATCCTCCGCCGCCTTTTCGATGCCGACCGCGCCGCCAAGCACGATCAAATCGGCGATGCTGACCCTCCCGCCGAAATCGGCCTTTATGTCCTCATAAACCTCGAGCACTCTGGCGAGATCGGCGGGTTCGTTGACCTCCCAATCCTTCTGCGGCGCGAGGCGGATGCGCCCGCCATTGGCGCCGCCGCGCTTGTCCGAATTGCGGAAGGTCGAGGCCGAGGCCCAGGCGGTCTTCACCAGCTGGCCGACGCCAAGGCCCGAAGCCGCGATCTTCGCCTTGAGGCTTGCGACATCGGCGTCGCCGAGCGGCGACCCTTGGGGAATCGGATCCTGCCAGATCAAATCCTCGGCCGGCACCTCCGGCCCGAGATAGCGGACCTTGGGCCCCATGTCGCGATGGGTGAGCTTGAACCAGGCGCGGGCGAAGGCGTCGGCGAACTGGTCTGGATTGGCGCGGAAGCGCTCCGAGATTTCCCGGTATTGGGGGTCCATCTTGAACGCCATGTCGGCGGTGGTCATCATCGTCGGCAGGCGGCGGCCGGGGCTGTGCGCGCCCGGCGCCATGTCCTCGCTCTTCTGGTCGATCGGCTGCCACTGCAAGGCGCCGGCGGGGCTCTTCACCAGCTCGTACTCATAGTCGAGCAGCATCCGGAAATAATTTTGCGACCATTGAATCGGCGTCGGCGTCCACGCGCCTTCGAGGCCGCTGGTGATGGTATGGTCGGCCATGCCGCTCTCGTGGCTGCTGGTCCAGCCGAGGCCCTGCTGGGCGATGTCGGAGCCTTCCGGCTCAGCGCCGACCTTGGAGGAATCTCCCGCGCCGTGGCACTTGCCGAAGGTGTGGCCGCCGGCGGTGAGCGCGACCGTCTCCTCGTCGTTCATCGCCATGCGGGCGAAAGTCTCGCGGATGTCGCGCGCCGATTTCAGCGGATCGGGATTGCCGCCCGGGCCCTGCGGATTGACGTAGATGAGGCCCATCTGGATCGCGGCGAGCGGGTTTTCGAGCGCGCGGCCCGATTCTTCGTCGTGCCGGGTCACGCCGACCCATTCCTCCTCGGTGCCCCAGTAGATGTCCTTCTCGGGCTCGAAGACGTCGGCGCGGCCGCCGCCGAAGCCGAAGACCGGCCCGCCCATCGATTCGATGGCGACGTTGCCGGCCAGGATCATGAGGTCGGCCCAGCTGAGCTTGCGGCCGTATTTCGCCTTGACCGGCCATAAGAGGCGGCGCGCCTTGTCGAGATTGGCGTTGTCCGGCCAGGAATTGAGCGGGGCGAAGCGCTGCGAGCCCGACGAGGCGCCGCCCCGCCCGTCGCCGGTGCGGTAGGTGCCGGCGCTATGCCAGGCCATGCGGATGAAGAAGGGGCCGTAATGGCCGTAATCGGCCGGCCACCAGGGCTGGCTGTCGGTCATCAGCGCGGTGAGATCGCGCTTCACCGCCGCATAGTCGAGCGATTTGAATTCCCCGGCATAGTCGAAATCCGGCCCCATCGGATCGCCAGAGAGGCCGTTCTGCTGGAGGATGTCGAGCGAAAGCTGGTTCGGCCACCAGTCGCGATTCGACCGCCCCAGCAGGGACCTGAGCGCGGCAGGCTCCTTGGCCGGATCGCTGAGGGGGCTGCCACTGGTCTTTGCGTCCATTTTCTCTCTCCGATTCGGTAGTCCATATGCGCGCGCCACGCTAAGCCGGGCGCGTCAGCGGCGGAAACGATTAAAAGCGGTGACTGTGATCGAGTTAGACGATGTGTCCCGCTGCTTAGCCCAGGGGTTCTGGTAATCCGTGCGCAATCCCATTATCTCTCTCCCGTAACGGAAAGAGTGTCTCGTATATGGCGTCCGGCCTGCTGGCCTATCTCGATTCGATCAAGGCGCGCGATCCGGCGCCGCGCTCGCGCTGGGAGATATTGCTCTATCCCGGCGTCTGGGCGGTCTTTTATCATCGCATCGCCCACTGGCTGTTCGGCGGCGAGCTCTATTTCCTCGCGCGGCTGGTCAACCACTGGTCGCGGATGGTGACCGCGATCGACATTCACCCGGGCGCCCGGATCGGCCGCAACTTCTTTATCGACCACGGCTTCGTCGTGATCGGCGAGACCGCCGAGATCGGCGACGATGTCACCATCTACCAGCAGGTCACCCTGGGCGGCACCAATCCCACCAACGGCGTCGGCGGCAAGCGTCACCCGACGCTCGAGGACGGGGTCATCATCGGCTCGGGCGCGCAGATCCTGGGCCCGATCAATGTCGGCCCCCGCGCCCGGATCGGCGCCAATTCGGTGGTGACGAGGGACGTGCCCGCGGGCGCGACCATGGTCGGCATCCCGGCCCGCTCGACCCTGGTCGACGCCGAGCAGAGCTCGGCCGAGTTCCTGCCCTACGGGACCTGCACCGAGACATTCGATCCGGCGGCGCAGAAGCTGGAAGCGCTCCAGTGCGAGGTCGAGCGGCTGCGCGCGCGCATCGCCGAGCTGGTCGAGGAGCGCGCCGCCGGCGACCGGGACGACAGCGCCGAACGGGGCCGGGCCTGATGGGGTCGGTCCTCCCATTTCCGGTGCCGGTTTCGGGAGGACAGGTCGGTTTCGAACGCAGCGAATTGAACCGCATCGTCGATCTTTACGGCCGCATGGTCGCGGCCGGCCTGTGGAAGGATTATGCGATCGCCTTCGAGCCGGGCGCCGCCGCCTTCCGGGCCTTTCGCCGCGCCGCCGAACATCCCGAATATCGGATCGAAAAGCGGCCCGGCGCGAGGGCGGGCGCGTGGGCGCTGATCGGCGAGAGCGGCCAGCTCCTGCGCCGCGGCCCCGAGCTCGGCCCGGTCCTCGCCCCGATCGAACGGCGGCTCTTGAAGGTGGTCGGTTAGGGGACAGTCACGAGTGACTGTCCCCATTTTCGAGTGTCAGGCCGCGGCCGCAACCCTTGCCGGTCCCCGGTCGACCACCGGCAGCCGGGCCTGCAGCGAGACGGGAAGCGGCTTCACCACGGCGCGGCGCGCGCTCGTCCAGAAGGCCGAGAGCAGGAGCAAAGCCGAACCGATGACAAGCGCGGTCAACGCGACCGAGAGCTCGACGGCGCCGTAGGTCTCGAACAGGCTGTTGAGCGCGTAGAGCACATAAGCGAGCGCCGAGACCAGAAGCGCCCGCCGGTCGATCGCCAGCGCGACCAGGCCGAGCACCACGTAGAGCAGGATCACCGCGACCCCGTCCAGCCCCGAGGCCGAGCCCTCGGTCAGGCCGAGCAGCGAGAAGATCGGGTGGACGATCAGCGGCGCGGCGAGCAGGTGCAGCCAGAAGGCGACGTCGGAGCGCCGCGTCTCGCGCTTCGGATCCTGCCCGTCCCACCACATGGCGAACAGGAAGGTGCCGATGCCGAGCAGCAAAGCGGTGGCCTCGAGGATCGACTTGACCTCGAGCATCCGCGCTTCGCTCATATTCTCGCCGTCGCCGACCAGCGACGAGGCGATCAGGCCGAGCACCAGCGCGACCGCGGCGGCGGCGCCGACCGCGACCGTGATCGGTACGCGAAAGCGCCTCCAGTGCAGCCAGGCGGCGGCGGCGGCGATCGCCGCGCTCGCGGAAACGACCAGGGCGACGGACCGGCCGTCGTCGAGGTCGTTCTCGCCGATCGCGGTCACCATCGCGAACACCGAGGTCGCGAAGACGCCGCCGACGAAGGCGAGCAAGAGGATGATGCTGGGCAGCGCCATGCGCCGCCGGCGGGTGAAGAATTCGGCGAGGCCCCAGGCGGCGACTGCGACGAACAGGCCGATGAACGGGCTTGGGCCGTCGCCGTCGACATTGGGGGGCACATAATAGCCGATCCAGCCGACCGCGACGAGCAGGATGGTGGCGGCGATGCCGACGAAAATGTCGTTGAAGCCGGTCAAAAGGCGGAAATGCTCCTCGTCGACGACCGGCATGTGGCGCGCCGCCGCGACGTAATTCCTGAAGGCTGCGGCCTGCGCGGGGCTCAGCGCGCCCCCGGCCACCGCCGCTTCGAGATCGCTCTCGCTGTACATATGGGTCTCCTCCCTGGAGGAGGGGCGTATAGCGAAGGTGTTTTAGTAAGGCAATACACCTTAACCCTCGCCCCTTCAGGGGAGAGGGAAGTGCCGCGAAGCGGCGAAGGGAGAGGGGGAGACTGGAAGGCTGAAGCGGATGGATGACTCCCCCTCTCCCCAACCCTCTCCCCGCAAGCGGGGCGAGGGAGCTATTGCCCCTGCAGCCGCTGCAATATCGTCATCGTCTGCTCGGCGCCGGTCTGGGGGACGATCTCGCCTTGCCGATCGGTGATCGCCGCCCAGCTTTCGGCGACCGCTTCGGGCGTCGGCTCGGCGAGCGCGGCACCCCTCGTCAGCGTGATATAGGCCGCCTGGACGACGCCCGCGCCGGCGCCGAGGATGACGCCCGTCGGCGCGTCTTCCGAGACCAGGAACAAGGCGGCGGGCGCGACCGTCTCGGGCTGGAAGCGCTCGAGCAGCTCGGGCGGGAACAGGTCCTGCGTCATCCGCGTCGCCGCGGTCGGCGCGATCGTGTTGACGCGGACGTTGTTGCGCGCGCCTTCGAGCGCCAGCGTCTTCGCCAGGCCGGCGAGGCCCGCTTTGGCCGCGGCGTAATTGGCCTGGCCGAAATTGCCGTAGAGTCCGGTCGAGCTGGTGGTCATCAGGATGCGGCCGTAATTCTGCGCGCGCATCGTCTCCCAGACCGCCTTGGTGGCGTTGGCCGAGCCGATCAGATGGACGTCCACGACCGCGCGGAAATCGTCCATGTCCATCTTGGCGAAGCTCTTGTCGCGCAGGATGCCGGCATTGTTGATCAGGATGTGGACGCCGCCCCATCGTGCTTTGGCCTTCTCGACCATCGCGGCCATGTGGCCCGGATCGGTGACGCTGCCGCCGTCCGACATGGCCTCGCCGCCGGCCGCCTCGATCTCGGCGACGACCTCAAGCGCCGCGTCCGAATTTCCGGTGCCGTCGCGCGAGCCGCCGAGGTCGTTCACCACCACTTTGGCACCGCGGCGCGCCAGCGCGAGCGCGTAGGCGCGGCCGAGGCCGCCGCCGGCGCCGGTCACGATCGCGACGCGCCCTTCGAATGAAATCGTCATGCCCGCAATTCCCCCACTCCACGCCCGTCAGGGGCGTGGAGTAGGGGATCGGGCGTCAGGCGGAAAGGCCTGCTATTGCGGGCGGCTGCCGCGCTCGTACGTCTGGACGCAATTGTCGGTCACGCCGGCGGTGCAGGCCGGATAGCTCTCGGTGGCCGGCTGCGGGGCAAGCGCCGTCGAGGTATCGACGAGCGGGCCGCCCATGCCGTCACTCTCTCCGGGGGCATGGTTGAAGCCGGCGGGCGCAAACGCCGGATCCGAGATCACCGCGATGCCGCGCGCGTCGTGCTCGGGGTCGGCGTTGCTCGGCATCACGACTTCGCCGCCGGCGGCGACTGCGACCGTATCGACTTCGGTCGCCGTCTTCTTCTCATAGTCGGTCTGCGCGATCGCCGCGCCGCTCGACAGCAGCGCGAGTGCGAAAAGTGCTGATTTCATGACGTCTCTCCTTGTCCGGCGCGGAACGCGGCGCCGGCAACGCTTTGCCGCGGGGGTGCCGCGGTGATGGAGAGTCAACGAGCGAGGAGCG
>DASQFO010000261.1:0-2972 GCA_035633095.1 Allosphingosinicella sp.
GCGGTTGCCCTGCGAGCCCTCAGCCATGATATTGCTCCCTCAAGCGCGGCGGCGTTCATCTCGCACTAGGTCGATGAACCGTGCATTTATGGCGGTGAATTGAAGGGAGCGCAATGAAATATCTGCACACAATGATTCGGGTCTCGGACCCTGAGGAAACGCTGCGCTTTTTCTCGCTGCTCGGCCTCGAGGAGGTCCGCCGGATGGACAATGAGAAGGGCCGCTTCACCCTCATCTTCCTCGCCGCGCCAGGCGATGCCGATGCGCAGATCGAGCTCACCCACAATTGGGACGAGAAAGGCTATGGCGAGGGCCGCAATTTCGGCCATCTCGCCTATGAGGTCGACGACGTCTATGCGACTTGCCGGCGGCTGATGGAAGGCGGCGTCACCATCAACCGGCCGCCGCGCGAGGGCCGGATGGCCTTCGTGCGGACGCCCGACGGAATCTCGGTCGAGCTGCTGCAGAAGGGCGGCAATCTTCCCGTCGCCGAGCCCTGGGCGTCGATGCCGAACGCGGGGCATTGGTGATGCTCGAAATCGTCCCCGTCCCGGTCCTTAGCGACAATTATGTCTGGCTGGTCCACGATCCCGCGTCGCGGGAGACGGTCGCGGTCGATCCCTCTCTCGCCGATCCGGTGCTGGAGGCGGCCGCGGCGCGCGGCTGGCGCATCACCCAGATCTGGAACACCCACTGGCACCCCGATCATACCGGCGGCAACGATGCGATCCGCGCCGCGACCGGCTGCACGATTACCGGCCCGGCCGAGGCGGAGCGGGTGTCGAGGATGGACCGCATCGTCGCCGGCGGCGACCGGGCGCGGATCGGCGGGATCGGGGCGGAGCTGATCGACATCCCCGCGCACACCGCCGGCCATGTCGCCTTCCACCTGCCCGTCGAGCGCGTTGCGTTCGTCGGCGACACCTTGTTCGCGATGGGTTGCGGCCGCCTGTTCGAGGGCGACGCGCGGCAGATGCACGACAGCCTGCAGCGGCTCGCCGCCTTGCCGCCGGAGACGCGGATCTATTGCGGTCACGAATATACCCTGGCCAACGGCCGCTTCGCGCTCACCGTCGAGCCCGACAACATCGCGCTCGCCCACCGGGTCGCGGAAGTGAGGGAAGCGCGCGACCGTGGCGAGGTCACGCTGCCGACGACGATCGCGCTCGAACGCGCGACCAACCCGTTCATGCGCGCCGCCTCGGTGGAGGAATTCGCCGAACGGCGGGCGGCGAAGGACAGCTTCTAGCGCTTGTAGAGCGCGTCGAGGCGCTCGCCGTAGACCGCCTTGATGACATGGCGGCGAATCTTGATCGACGGCGTCAATTGCTCGTTCTCGACCGTGAACGGCCCGTCGGCGACGATGAAGCGGCGCACCCTTTCGATCACCGACAATTCGCTATTGAGCCGGTCGACCGCGGCCGAGAGCGCCTTGACATAATCGGGATCGTAAGCGAGGTTCATGAACTCGCATTTGCGGTTGTTGGCCGCGCACCAGTCCGCCGTCCATTCCGGATCGGGGACGATCAGGCCGACGAGGTAGGGGCGCTTGTCGCCCGCCACCATCGCCTGGACGATCTCCTGCTGGAGGGTGAGCATCCCCTCCACCTTTTGCGGCGAGACGTTGTCGCCCTTGTCGAGGACGATGATGTCCTTCTTGCGGTCGGTGATGACGATCCGGCCCTTGTCGTCGATATGGCCGACGTCGCCGGTGTGCAGCCAGCCGTCGATCAGCGTGCGCGCCGTCTGCGCCTCGTTGCGCCAATAGCCCTGCATGACGAGCTCGCCTTTGACCAAAATTTCGCCGTCCTCGGCGATCCTGATCTCGGTATTCTTCAGCGGCGGCCCGACCGTGTCCATCTTGAGGCCCACGCTCGGCCGGTTGCAGCTCATCACCGGCCCCGATTCGGTCTGACCGTAGCCTTGCAGGAGGGTGAGGCCGAGCGAATGGAAGAAGATCCCGACCTCGGGATTCAACGGCGCGCCGCCCGAGACCATCGCCTTGATCCGGCCGCCGAACTTGGCCGAGATTTTGGGCCGGAGCGTGCGCCCCAGCAGGAAATCCATCGGCTTGTCCCAGACCGGCACCGAGCCCGAATAGCCCTTGGCGCCGATCGATAGCGCCCGGCCCATAAGATAGTTGGTCAGCCTGCCCTGCTTCTCGACCTGGTTGAGGATACGCTGCCTCAGCACCTCGAACAGGCGCGGCACCACGACCATAATCGTCGGACGAACCTCCTCGATGTTCGAAGCGAGCTTCTCCAGCCCTTCCGAATAATAGATCTGGGCCGCGAGCCCGATCGGGAACATCTGCCCGCCGCTATGCTCGTAAGCGTGGGATGCGGGGAGAAAGGAGAGGAAGACCTCGTCGTCCCAGCCGAAATCCTCGGAAATCACGGCCACGCAGCCTTCGATATTGTGCAGGATCGCGCCATGATGCTGCATCACGCCGCGCGGGGCGCCGCCGGTGCCCGAGGTGTAGATGATGCAGGCGAGGTCCTCGCGCTTGAAGTCCGCGCCCTTGGCGCAGGCCGCGACGTCGGCCGCGCCGGCCGTGGCGAGCGCGTTCCAGTCGTGAAGCTGGACGTTGCTTTCCTGGCCCGAAATCAGCGTCTCGATGCCGATCACATGCTCGCAGGCCGAGCTTCGGGTCGCGGCGGGGAGCAGGGTCTTGGCCAGCTTCTGGGTCGAGACGATCACCGCGCGGGTGCCGCTGTCGTCGAGGATGTGCTGGTGGTCGCGCTCGGTGTTGGTGATGTAGGTCGGCACGGTGACGCAGCCCGCGGCCATGATCGCGAGGTCGGCGATCGCCCACTTCGGGCGGTTCTCGGAGACGATCACCACGCGATCGCCGTCCTGTAGGCCGAGCCCGCGCAGCGCTTCGGCGAGCAGGCAGACTTCCTCGGCCGCCGCGCGCCAGCTCTGCGATACCCACTTGCCGCCCAGCTTCGCGGTCAGGAACGGCCGCTCGC
>DASQFO010000262.1:0-2870 GCA_035633095.1 Allosphingosinicella sp.
GAGCAGGGCGTCGCTATCCTCGCGCGGAGGCGTCGGCATGCCGGTCCCGGTCTCCGAATAGCGCGGCGCCGGCGCCGGCTGGGTGACGCCGTCCACGTCGATGAAGGTGCCTCGCGCGCGGTTGTGCGGATGAGCGGGCGCTTCGGCGAGCGACAGGACCGGCGCGAAGCAGGCGTCGCTTCCTTCGAGCAGGGCGCACCATTGGTCGCGCGTGCGGGTGCCGAACAAGGCGGCCAGCCTGTCCTTCAAAGCGGGGTCGTCCTGGGCTTGGTCGAGCCCGAGCTTGTCCTGCAGCAGCGCGTAGAATTGCGGCTCGAGCGCGCCGATCGCGACCCATTTGCCGTCGCTCGTCTCGTAGGTGTCGTAATAAGGCGCGCCGCTGTCGATCCGGTTGACCCCGGGGCGATCCTCCCACAGGCTCTTGGCGTAGAGGCCCCAGGTCAGGCTCGCCAGCAGCGCCGATCCGTCGGTCATCGCGCAGTCGATCACCTGGCCGGAGCCGCCGTTTCTGACGGCCAGGAGCGCGCTCACCATGCCGAACGCCAGCATCATCCCGCCGCCGCCGAAATCGCCGACATAATTGACCGGCGGTGACGGGCGGCCGTCGCGGCCCACCGTGTGCAACGTCCCGGAGAGCGCGATATAGTTGATGTCGTGGCCGGCGGCGTCGGCCAGCGGCCCGCTCTGGCCCCAGCCGGTCATCCGGCCGTAGACGAGCTTCGGATTGTCGGCGAGCAGCACGTCCGGGCCGAGCCCCAACCGCTCCATCACGCCCGGGCGATAGCCTTCGATCAGGCCGTCGCAGCTTTTCGCGAGGTCGCGGACCAGCGCGATGCCCTCGGCCCGCTTGAGATCGACCGTCACGGTCCGGCGCGAGCGCGCCAGCGGGTCGCCGGGGAGCTTCCAGCCCCCTTCCCGCTCGATGCGGATCACCTCGGCGCCGTGATCGGCCAGCATCATCCCGCAGAAAGGGGCCGGCCCCAGCCCGGCCATTTCGAGGATGCGGATGCCGGCGAGCGGGCCCATCAGGCCCGATCGCCTGACGGGGACAGTATACATTTATCCGCGGCGGGGGGCCGATAAATATATACTGTCCCCATTTTCAGAGCGCCTCGACGATCGTCACGTTGGCGACGCCGCCGCCTTCGCACATCGTCTGCAGGCCGTAGCGCTTGCCGCGGGCCCTCAGCGCGTGGATCAGGGTCGTCATCAGCTTGGTCCCCGACGCGCCCAAAGGATGGCCGAGCGCGATCGCGCCGCCGTTGACATTGAGCCTGTCGGGGTCGGCGCCGACATGCTCCAGCCAGGCCAGCGGCACCGGCGCGAACGCCTCGTTGACTTCGTAGAGGTCGATATCGGCGATATTCATGCCGGCGCGCTGCAAGGCGCGGTCGGTGGCGAAGAGCGGCTCTTCGAGCATGATCACGGGATCGCCGGCGGTGACGGTGAGGTTGTGGATGCGCGCGAGCGGGGTCAGGCCGTGCGCCTTCAGCGCCGCCTCGGAGACCACCAGCACGGCCGACGAGCCGTCGCAAATCTGGCTCGCCGAGGCGGCGCTGATCACGCCCTCCTCGTTGATCAATTTGACCGAGGAAATCCCCTCGAGCGTCGCGTCGAAGCGTATGCCTTCGTCGACCTTGTGGATCTCGACGCTGCCGTCGGGGAGCGTGACCTCGACCGGCACGATCTCGGCCGCGAACGCGCCCGCTTGCGTCGCCGCCTTGGCGCGGCGGTGGCTTTCGAGCGCGTACTCGTCGAGCCGTTCGCGCGAATAGCCGTATTTCTTCGCCATCATCTCGGCGCCGATGAACTGGCTGAAGAACGGCGTGCCGAAGCGCCTCGCGATGCTCGCCGGGAACGGGTTGAAGCCCTGGTCGCGGACCATCGAGAGGCCCATCGGCGCCCGCGTCATGCTCTCGACGCCGGCGGCGATGACCACGTCCTGCGTCCCCGACATCACCGCCTGGGCGGCGAACTGGATCGCCTGCTGCGAGGAGCCGCACTGGCGGTCGATCGTCACCGCCGGGACGCTTTGCGGCAGCTTCGAGGCGAGCACCGCGTTGCGGCCGACATGGAGCGACTGCTCGCCCGCCTGCGTCACGCAGCCCATGATGACGTCGTCGATCGCGGCCGGGTCGATTCCCGAGCGCTCGACGACCGCATCGAGGCTGATCGCGGCGAGGTCCACAGGATGCACGCCCGCAAGCCGCCCGCCCTTGCGGCCTCCGGCGGTGCGAACGGCGCTGACGATATAGGCTTGTGTCATAGGAGCGCTTGTGAGGGGATTTGGCGCGAAATGGAAGCGGTGCGCTACGCGCTCAGGCCGCGAACCAGAATCCCAGCGCGGCCAGGACAATGGCGCCGATAACCAGCCCGATCAGCCAGCGCCGCCGATCCGCCGGCGTCAGCGCGTCGGTCGGCACGCCCTCGATCGGCTTCGGCTTGCCGTCGGTCTCCTCGACATAGACGCCTGGATGTTCGGTTTCGGGCACGCAGCCTCATATCACGGCCGCGAAATATCGTGAAACGCCGCGCCCGCTCGTAAGAGCGCACGCCGATCAGCGCCAACGCTCGGCCGGCCGCTTGATGTAGTGGCGCCAGACGTAGCCCCACGGGATGATCAGCCCGAACACGATCGGACCGCCCCCGATCAGCCAGAGATCCTCGCTCAGCTGCGGGCCGACCTGCCCCGCCATCCACTTCGGCAGCCCGAATACGAGCAGCCAGACCGCCTTCCAGGCGAACTCGAACAGGAAGATCGGGAGCATTTGCAGCGGGTAGCGAAGCCCGAAGAACGACATCAGCCACAAGCCGACCAGCATGCAGTCGAGCATTCCTCGCCGGGTCAGGTCGGGGTCGAACAGCCAGGG
>DASQFO010000263.1:0-2109 GCA_035633095.1 Allosphingosinicella sp.
ACGCTCATTATTTCAGCATCTCCGACAGCACCGGGCGCATGGTCGGGATCCTGTCGCCGCGCCCGATCTCGACCTTCGCGCCGGCCGCCTGGCGGGTGGTCGACACCTACGGCTCGTCGGCGACCCGGCTCGAGCATCCCGAGATCGGCTTCACGATGCTCTCGCACCGCTATGTCGTCGGCCTCAGGGCAAACGGCCGACGTGCGCGCGATGCCGACTGCACCGATCCGGCCGCCAACGCCACGCTCTACGAGATACCGGGCGCGCCGGCGCGCGAGGGCGACGACATGATCCCGGTCCTGTTCCGCGTGGTCCTGCTCGCCGCCGAGGGCCAGGTGATATGCAGCCGCTGGGAGGGCAATGCCCGGACCGGCTATCGCGCCACCTCGTTCACCCCGGAGGGGCAGCGGCTGCAGGCGCTCGACGAAGACGTCAAGCTGGTCAGGATCATCCCGGCCGCGCCGATCGACCGGCTCGTCGCCTTCGTGCCCGTCACCCAAGGCTAGGCCGGCGCCTTGCGCATAGGCTCGATCCGGCCGCGCGCGAGCGAGCGCCACAGCCATTCCAACGGGCCGTAGCGGAAGCGCTCCAGCCAGGGCTTCGACCAGAGCAGCATCAGCGCCCACATGCCGAGCACGAACAGATAGAGCGCCGGCCGGCCGACATGGCCATAAAAAGCGAGGCCGTAGCCGTAGAAGATCGTGGTCATGACGATCGACGTGCCGAGATAATTGGTGAAGGCGGCGCGGCCGGCGGCGGCGATCCGCTCGACCAGCGCGCCGCCCCGCCGGGTCAGCAGGATGACGATCGCGGCATAGCCGACCACCATCAACGGCCGGAACGGCACGGTCCCGGCCAGGGAAATGGCGAACAATTCGGGGAAGCGGAAGCCGGTCGCGAGATTGGCGATTGCGAGCAGCGCATAAGCGGGGATGGCGATGGCAAGCGTGATCGCGGCTGTGCGCCGATAGCGGGCAAGGTCCCAGGCACCGGCCAGGAAGCCGCTCTTCAGGCCCGCCATGCCGAGCAGCATGTAGGCCAGGGTCTCCGGGCCGAAGAAAGGAAGCTGCCTCAGCGGCGCGAACAGCATCGCGCCGACCCGGTGGGCGACGATCCCGGGGTAGTCGCCGCGGAAGAGGGCGAGGTCCTGGCCCAGCGCCGGCCCGGCGAGAGGCGCGAATTCGTGGCTCATCGACTGAAACGCCGCCACGGCTTCGGCGCTCGCCCCGGGCGCGGCCGCAGCCGCCTGGACGACGAAGAAATAGGCAGCGCCGGAGGCGAAGAAGGCAAACTCGACGATGAGCAAGGCAATCGCCCATTTGATCAGGGTCGAGGGCCTGAGCTTGTGGAACAGATAGGCGATCATGCCGACCAGAGCGTAGTGGCTCAATATGTCGCCCCACCAGATCAGATAGAGGTGGGCGAGACCGAACAGCAGCAGCCAGAACATGCGCCGATAGTGGATCGAGGCGCCGGAGCCGCCGGCGGCCCGGGCGCGCTCGACGACCAGCAGCATGCTCGCGCCGAACAGGAAGGAGAAGAAGCCCCGCATCTTGCCGTCGACGAAGACGAAGTTGACGAACCAGGTGGCGACGTCCTCGACCGCGCCGTCGCCATAGGCCAGGGGGTTGAAATAGGCCTGCATCGGCATCGCGAAGGCGACGATGTTCATCGCCAAAATGCCCATCACCGCGACTCCGCGCAGAATGTCGAGCGTGGCGACGCGGCCGGCGGGCGGCGCGTAGGGAGCGGCCTTTGCGGCGTCGGGTGCGGCGCTGTCGGTCATCGGGCGTCCCCCCTCCCGGATGGATGGCGCCAGGATAGAGGATCGCGGCGCGGGTTCAACCGGCAGTGCGGGCCGCCGGCGCCGGCTGGATCGTGCGGGCGGCTCGGTTAGCCGGCCGTACCGACTTCCTCCGCCTCCACCGCCTCGCGCTCGGCGGCTTTCCTGACCTCGGTCTCCGCGCGCATCTTTTCGGTGCGCAGCAGGCGCGCGGCCATGACGTCCCAGGCGGCGGCGGCGCGCAAATGGCGGTCGCGGACATTGTCGAGGGCCGCCCCCTCGGCGTCGCGGCGGGCCTGGGCGGCGCGGTCGCTATAGAATTTCTG
>DASQFO010000264.1:0-3790 GCA_035633095.1 Allosphingosinicella sp.
AGGGGCTTCGTCGCCCGCGCCGACACCTATACCGAATGGCTCGGCTGGCTCGCGATCCTGATCGGCTTCGGCGCGGTCTGGCTCGCGATCATGGCCTGGCGCGCCTTCGTCGAGGGGGTCGCCGCGCGGCGCGAGGCCGAGGCGCAGGGCTGGCGCGCGCTCGACCTCGAGCAGGCGGTGCAGGCGCGCACCCGCGAGCTCTCCGACGCCAACGCGGCCTTGACCCAGGAGGGAGCCGAGCGCGCCGCGGCCGAGGAGAAATTGCGCCAGGTCCAGAAGATGGAAGCGGTCGGTCAGCTCACCGGCGGCATCGCCCACGATTTCAACAACATGCTCGCGGTCGTCGTCGGCGGCCTCGATCTCGCCCGGCGCAAGCTGCACGGGCCCCGCCGCGAGGTCGAGTTCCACCTCGACAATGCGATGGAGGGCGCGACCCGCGCCGCCGCCTTGACCCGCCGCCTGCTCGCCTTCGCCCGCGCCGAGCCGCTTTTGCCCGAAGCGCTCGCCCCGGCCGAATTGGTCGAGGACATGCTCGAGCTGGTCGACCGCGCGATCGGCGAGCGGATCACCGTCCATACCCGCTTCGCCGAGCACCTCTGGCACGTCTGGGCCGACCCCACCCAGTTCGAAAACGCGATCCTGAACCTCGCGGTCAACGCCCGCGACGCGATGGACGGCAGCGGCGACCTCCACCTCCAGGTCGACAACGTCGCCCTCGCCGAGGCCGAGATCGCCAATTTGCCCGCCGGCGACTATGTCCGCATCCGCGTCGCCGACACCTGCAGCGGCATCGCGCCCGAGCATATCGATCGCGTGTTCGAGCCCTTCTTCACGACAAAGTCGGTCGGCAAGGGCACCGGTTTGGGCCTCAGCCAGATTTTCGGCTTCGCGCGCCAGTCGGGCGGCGACGTCGCCATCGCCTCGACGCTCGGCCAGGGCACGACCGTCTCGATCTATTTGCCGCGCTCGGCCGCGGCGGCGGAGCAGGCGGTGCGCGCCGTCCCGCCGTCGCGCCACGCCGAGCCGGCTCCGTCGGGCAACGGCGCCGCGATCCTGGTCGTCGAGGACGATCCCCGGGTCAGCCGCTCGACCGTCGCCGCGCTCGAGGAGCTCGGCTACCGCCCGCACCCCTGCGCGAGCGGGCGCGAGGCGCTCGAAACGCTCGCCCGCGAGCCCGGATTCGCGCTCGTCGTCACCGACGTGATGATGCCCGAAATGACCGGCACCGAGCTCGCGGTCGAGGTCCGGCGCCTCTACCCCGATCTGCGCATCCTCTACGTCACCGGCTATGTCGGCGAGGCCGGCGAGGCCGGCGACATTTCGGGGCACGAGCTGCTGCGCAAGCCGTTCACCGTCAACGCTCTGGCGGGCGCCGTCGCCGCCGCCTTGGACGGGGCTGCGCCCGGCGGCTTCAACGGATCGCGCCCCGCCGCAGCAGACGAGGCAGCAGAGTAAGCGCGCCCAATATCGGCCAGCGCCGCTGCCACGGCCGGACCACGATCCGGGTGCCCGCGTGCCGGTTGATCTTCCAGGCCAGATAATCGACGCCGCCCGCATAAGTCGTCGTCGCCTTGGCTAGGCGGACCAAAGAGAGCGCCTTTCCCCGCCGCCTGAACGCGCGCCATGCCTGCGCCGCGCCGGCCGCGTCCGCGACCCCCATCGCCGCCGCGCCGGCCGCGTCCGCGACCCCCATCGCCGCCGCGCCGAACCGGCGGTAGCGCTCGGGATCCATATCGACGATCGACCCGGAGCGCCCCTGCGGCTCCGCCCTCAGCTCGCTGCCATAGGTGAGTTCGAACCCGCGCCGCCATATTGCGAGCGGATCGCCGCGCTCCGCGGTCATCGGCAGCGCATAGGAGAACAGGGTGGTTGCGGCCCGCGCCACCGCGCTGACGGTTCGCTCCCGCGCCGCTTCATCCTGCGCCCAGACCAGCCGCGAGGGCTGCGCGAACCGCGCCCAGACCGAAACGTCGCGCGCCTCCGGCCCGTTGAGCCGCGCGAAATCCGCCTCGCTCAGCACCGCATATTTGGCAATGAGGCCGTCATGCTCGAACGGAAACACGTTGGGCGGCACCAGCGCATTCGCCAGCGCGAACCACCCCCGCCCATAAGCGCTGCGGTAGTCCGAAACGACCAGGTAGAAATCGAGCATCAGCCCGTCGAGCACCTTCTCGCGCAGGCACGACCCGTAGAAGAGCACCGCCCGCGCCGCGCCGGGATAGAGCGCGGCGATCGCGGCGGCCATGCCGGTCACGCGCGGATCGACGGGCTCGGCCAGCTCGGCGGCGACGAGGGTGTGGAGCGATGTCATTGCCACCGCCATAGCCCCCTCTCCCCATTTGGGGGAGAGGGTCGGGGAGAGGGGGAGTCAGTCCCGTCACCAATTGCTCAGAAAATATTCTCAAAGGCCCCGAAACCGCCCCGCCGCGCCCGCCTCCGCAGAAAGAAAAACTTCCCACCGGTCCGCGCGACTCGCACTTATCGAGCCTGTCCAGAATTCACCAGGCCAGCGTCACGGTGGCAGAACAAAGAGGGAACAGATTAGCGCTTGGTAGCAGCGCCCCGTGGAGGTTTCCGCTTCAACGGCGACGTTTGTTGTGTCGCCAGCCTCACACCCTTTTCTTGCAACGAATGCAAGATGTCGGTCAGCCGCTGCATCGTGGCTTGATGAGCTTCCGCCTGACGGCGGCTATCTCTCCTGCCGGCGATGGACGGCAGCCAGCCCGCCAAGAGGCCAAAGAGCCCGCCCACGAATGCCGCGATCAACGCAATCTTTTGGTCGGACCATCGGAGGCTGCGTTCGTCGCGCCTCGCTTGTTCAGCCTCCCTCGCTGCCTCTGCCCTCTCGCGACTTGCTCGGGCCTGCGCTTGGGCAATTGCCTTTCTCTCCAGCTCACGCTCCACCTTCTGACGTCCGATCACCAACGGTCCGGTGCATGACCTCTCCGCGCAGGCCGCGAGCAGCAAATCCCGAAGGCGCTCAAGCCCGTCGATCGTCAGTGGTGCGAGAAATGGATGGAGCCAGGTCTCGATACCATCCAATTCGCCGGTCCACCCCATCAATCCCCGAAGTACGTCGCTTCGAAATTGGCGCTCCTGTTCGCGGGTCGAGGGCCGAGGGATGGACACCCGGGGTCCACTGCGCGCAGCCACGACCGACCGAGGCGGGCCTTCGGGCGAGGTACAGCACGGCGGCCCAAAGGGGGAATCGAACCTTGTCCTCAGATCGAGGAGAATGGACTGGGCGGCCTGGAAATTGGGTGGGCAACCTATCTCACATCGACCCTGTATCGCCGCCAGATCCCGTTCTACGGATTCCGGGTCAGAGGGACTGTAGCGATCGCCGAGCCAGTTCGCCAATTGCGCACGGGATTCACTAGCGGGGCGCGCCGCCAAATCCTGAACGATCGCGCGCGGTGTACAGCAAGGGGCAAGATAATCGAACTCGACAGGGGGGCCGGAGGGCCCGACCTGCGCGTCGCCTCCTGGAAGTACGAGGCTCGACGCAATGAGAACCGCAATGATGACGACATGCCTATACCCCCAGCCTCCTCCAGGTCGGGTCGATACGTTGTTCACTCTCCGGGCGCCTTGTGGGGAATTCCCATCCCGCGCAGAACCCATCGTGTCGTTTCCTTCGACAGCGCTTCGCCTCGGCCTTTGAAGCCGCGGAGTTGTCCAAAGGGCCTAAAGCCGCCCGCGCCGAAAACGAATTCGTTGAATGCCTCGCAGAAATCGAAGGCGTCGCGCAGGCCGGCGCGCATTTCGGCATCGGGCAGAGCTTTGCCGT
>DASQFO010000265.1:0-2489 GCA_035633095.1 Allosphingosinicella sp.
CGGCCTTGGGGAATCGTGATGGGTCCGAAGGTGTCGGCTTCGCTGTCGGGGATCTGGTCGATGATGTCGTAGCCGCGCCCGTCGGGCAGCATTTCGCGGTAGCGCGGATAGAGGCAGAGCTGCCGCCCTCCCTCGCCGATCGCCTGCCGCACCGCCTCGGGCGCGCCGCGGCACGGGCTGTTGGCGCTGATCGGCATCGCATAGTCGGCGATCCGGCGGCGCTGGAGCGGCCGGCCGTTGAGGATCACGACGCCGCCGCGCACCTCGATCGTGTCCCCGGGAAGGCCGATCACGCGCTTGATATAATCCTCGTCGCGCGGGCCCGGATAGCGGAAGACGACGATGTCGCCGCGGTCGGGAAGCCCCGCGGGCACGCGCCCGGCAAAGCCCAGGTCGAAGGGAAGCGAGTAGCGCGAATAGCCGTAGGGCCATTTCGCGATGAAAAGGTAATCGCCGATCATCAGGTTCGGCAGCATCGACCCCGACGGGATGCTGAACGGGGCGATGACCAGGCTGCGGAGCAGGAGCGCGCCGAGGAACAGATAGAGCAGGAAGCGCAAGGTATCCCACCAGCTCTCCTTGCGCTTCTCGGGGGCCGCCTCGGCGGCGGCCTGGCTCGGCTGGGCGTTTTCCATCCCGCCGCTTTCGCTTGGGGCCCTCGTTCGGTCAAGGTCGCGCTGGGCTTTCGCTTATTGCCGCCTTAGAGAGGCCCGGCATGACCAAGGACGCCTGGACCAGCCTCGAAGGCGCGCCCGAGACGCCGCTCCGCGACCTGTTCGCGGCCGAGCCCGACCGGCTGGAGCGCATGGCGATCGAGCAAAGCGGCATCCGCTTCGATTTCTCGAAGACCCATTTGAGCCGGGGCCTGATCGCCGGCTTCCTCCGCCTCGCCGACGAAGCCGGCCTCGCGGCGCGGCGCGACGCCATGTTCGCGGGCGGACAAGTCAATCCGACCGAGGGCCGCGCCGCCGGGCACGGCGCCGAACGCGGCCAGGGGGCGCCGGAGAGCGTCGCCCGCGCCGCCGGCTTCCGCGTCCGGATGCGCGCGATGATCGACGCGATCGAGGCCGACGCCTTCGGCCCGGTTCGCCACATCCTCCATATCGGCATCGGCGGCTCGGCTTTGGGTCCGCACCTTCTGATCGACGCGCTCGGGCGCAAGGCGGGGCGCTACGACGCCGCCATCGTCTCCAACGTCGACGGGGTCGCGCTCGAGGAGGCGATTTCGCGCTTCGATCCGGGCGCGACCCTGATCGCGATCGCGTCCAAGACCTTCACCACGAGCGAGACCCTGCTCAACGCGCGCTCGGCGCTGACATGGCTCGAGGAGGCCGGCATCGCCGATCCGTTCGGGCGCGTGATCGCGCTCACGGCCGCGCCTGAGAAGGCGATCGAATTCGGAGTCGATGAGACCAGGATTATTCCATTTTCAGAAGATATTGGCGGGCGTTATTCGCTCTGGTCCCCAATCGGATTCCCGGCTGCTCTGGCCTTGGGCTGGGACGCCTTCGAGAGCTTGCTCGAAGGCGCGGCGGCGATGGACCGCCATTTCCGCTTTGCGCCGTTGGAAGCCAACGCGCCGGTCCTCGCGGCCTTCGTCGACCGCCTCTACGCCAATCTCCGCGGCGCCGAGACCCGCGCCGTCTTCGCTTATGACGAAAGGCTGCGGCTGCTCCCGCTTTATCTCCAGCAGCTCGAAATGGAGTCGAACGGCAAGAGCGTGCGCCTCGACGGGTCGCCCGCCGGCCGCGCCACCGCCCCGATCGTCTGGGGCGGCGTCGGCACCGACGCCCAGCACGCCGTCTTCCAATTGCTCCACCAGGGGACGCATCTCGTGCCCGTCGAGTTCGTCGCCGCAATCGAGCCCGGCGACAGCCTCGACCCCGACCATCACCACCAGCTCCTGATCAACTGCTTCGCCCAGGGCGCGGCGTTGATGGCCGGGCGGGCGGCGGACGATCCGCACCGATCCTATCCCGGCGACCGGCCCTCCACCACCATCCTGCTCGACCGGCTCGATCCGGCCACGCTCGGCGCGCTGATCGCCTTTTACGAGCACCGCGCCTTCGTGGGCGCCGCCTTGCTCGGCATCAACCCGTTCGACCAGTTCGGCGTCGAGCTCGGCAAGGAAATGGCGAAGGCGCTCGACGGCGACGGCAATGTGGATTTCGACCCCTCAACCCAAGCCCTGATCGCGCGCGCATTCGGAGACGAGCCGCAATGACCGAAACCTACGACTACGACCTGATCGTGATCGGCGCGGGCTCGGGCGGCGTGCGCGCGGCGCGGGTCGCCGCCGCGCACGGCGCCAGGGTCGCGATCGCCGAGGAATATCGGATCGGCGGCACCTGCGTGATCCGCGGCTGCATCCCCAAGAAACTGCTCGTCTACGGCGCCCATTTCGCCGAGGATCTGCAGGACGCCAAGCGCTTCGGCTGGAAGGTCGGCCGCTGCAGCTTCGACTGGCCGACTTTGCGCGACAACGTGCT
>DASQFO010000266.1:0-6625 GCA_035633095.1 Allosphingosinicella sp.
AAGGGCAGGAATCCGCCGAAATAGCCCGTGCCTATGTGGTAGGGCACCGACAGCGAGGTGTAGCGCACCCGGGCCGGAAACATCTCCACCAGAAGCGCCGCGACCGGGCCGTAGGTCATGCCGGACAGGAAGCCGATGACGATGATCGCCAGCACCACCTGGACGGCGCGGCCAAAGGGCGGCGAACTCTTCTCGAGTCGGTAGCCGGCCCCGGCCAGCGCCGGCTCGAGCGCGGCGGGATCCTCGGCGTCGATGACCGCCGAGCCGATCCGCACCTGGTAGGTATCCCCGCTCCATCCCGGCGCCGGCACGAGCGTGTAGGCGATGCCGCGCCGGGTCAGCGTGTCGAGCGCCCGCGCGCAAGGGCTGGCCTGCGGTCCCTGCGCGAACGGATTGTAGGTGCAGTTCGTCCCCTGCACCGTCACCGGGTTGCGGTCCATCGCCCGCGCCAGCTCGGGATTGGCGGCCGAGGCCATCCAGTGGAAGAGGGGGAACATCAGGAGGATGGTGAGGATGTAACCGGTGACGATCGGCGGCTTCCTCCCGATCTTGTCGGAGAGCCAGCCGAACAGCACGAACCAGAACATCGAGAACATCGCCGCGATGCCGATCATCAGCCGCGCCGCCGTGTCGTCGATCCTCAGCGAATTCTGCAGGAAATAGAGCGCCTGGAACTGCGCGGTGTACCAGATCACGGTGAGCCCCGCCGCGATCCCGAACAGGGCGACGAAGATCATCTTGACCTGGTGGCGGCCCCGGAAGCTCTCTCGCAGCGGGTTGCGCGCGGTCGTGCCGGCCTCCTTCATCGCCTTGAAAACCGGGCTCTCCTTGAGCTTGAGCCGGACCCAGAGCGACACCGCCAGCAACAGGATCGAAACCAGGAACGGGATGCGCCAAGCCCATGCCTCGCGCGCATCGGCGCTGACCAGATAGTTGGTGGCGAGCACCATGATCACGCTGAGCAGGAAGCCGCCGATCACGCTTGCCTGGATGAAGCTCGTGTAGAGCCCGCGCTTGTTCCTCGGCGCGTGCTCGGCGACGTAGATCGCCGCCCCGCCATATTCGCCGCCGAGCGCGAGGCCCTGCAGCAGCCGGCAGACGACGAGCAGGATCGGCGCCGCGATCCCGGCCTGGGCGTAGGTCGGCAGGAGGCCGACCGCGGCGGTGGCGACGCCCATCAGGGTGATGGTGACGAGGAAGGTGTATTTGCGGCCGAGCTTGTCGCCCAGAATGCCGAACAGGATCGCGCCGATCGGCCTGACGCCGAAGCCCGCGCCGAACGTCGCCAGGGTCAGGAGGAGCCCCGCGGTCGGGTTGCTGGTCGGGAAGAACAGGGTGGCGATGACCGGCGCCAGGGTGCCGTAGATGAAGAAATCATACCATTCGAAGACCGTGCCGAGCGACGAGGCGACGATGACCAGCCGGTCGCGCTTGGGATCGACCACATAATCATCGGCTACAGCTTCGGCCATCGCACCCCTCCCCCGCTACGACTCGCCCGGTTCTAGGCCGCGGGCTGGCGCCCGAGCAAGCCGCTCAATCGAGGCCGGCCGCCGCCTCTTCCCAATTGCGGCCGTCGAAGGCGCTGGCGCCGATCGCGAGGCCCGAGACGTCGTCGAGCGCGTTCAGGTTCACGCTCCACGCCTCAGGGTGCGAGCGCGGCTGGTAGAAGCTCTTGACCCCGCATGTGCCGCAAAAGAGATGGTTGGCGGCGCCGGTGCCGAAGCGGTAGCTGACCAGCGCCGCCTCGCCGCAGAGCAGGCGGAAATCGCCGTGCGGCACAATCAGATGGCGAAAGCCGGTCATCGCACAGATCGAGCAATTGCAGTCGAGCACTTCGACCGCGCGCGGGACCTCCGCCTCGAACCGAACCGCCTTGCAATGACAACCGCCTTCGACTCTCATGGGCCGGCCCTATGCAGCATTGCTTCGATCCCGTCACCCGGCCCGACACGCGCCTGCTCGTCCTCGGCAGCCTGCCCGGCGCGGTCTCGCTGGCCGAGGGACGCTATTATGCGCACCCGCAAAACCAGTTCTGGCGGCTGATCGGCGGGGTGATCGGGCGGGATCTGGCGCCGCTCGATTACGAGGCGCGGCTCGAGGGCCTGCTCGACGCGCGCATCGGCCTCTGGGACACCGTCGCGGCGGCCACCCGCGAGGGCAGCCTCGATGCCGATATCCGCCTCCATCAAGCAAGCGACCTAGCTGCCCTCGCCGCCACGCTGCCCGATCTGCGCGCCGTCGCGTTCAACGGCGGCACGTCGGCCAGGCTCGGCCGCAAGCAGCTCGAAGGCGTCGCCGGCCTCGACCTCGTCGCCCTGCCGTCGAGCAGTCCGGCTTATGCGAGCCTGCCGTTCGACCGGAAGCTCGGGGCGTGGCTGGCGCTTCGCGCCTATCTGTGATCGCGGCGCCGGGCGGCGACCTCAGCGGCGCTGACGTCGCGCGCATAGCAGATCGGCGCATAGCCGCCCGGCCG
This sequence comes from Allosphingosinicella sp., assembly GCA_035633095.1. GTDB lineage: Bacteria > Pseudomonadota > Alphaproteobacteria > Sphingomonadales > Sphingomonadaceae > Allosphingosinicella. Next base: position 2,477 of record DASQFO010000266.1, read on the forward strand.
GCTGTAGGCGCTGCGCCCCCCGCATCGCCGGCCGCCGCGGTCGACATTGTACGGGCACGGGCACGAGCCGGGATAAGCGGCGATCGATTCGCGGATGATCCGCTGCCTGATCTGGGCGTCGGACTGGGCCGACGCGGGGGAGAAAGCGAGGCCGATCGTGGCGGCGGCAACGAACAGCCCGGCTGGGCCGGCAAGCGCGAAATGTCTCATAGTCTCTCCCCTCGGCTGCGAAGGGGAGACGCTAAGAGCTGGGAAAACCTCGGAAGATCGCGATCATGTCCGTTCCGGACCGATTGCGGGCATCGTTTCCGCGCGGAGAGGGCGAACGGATTCCGAAACGGATCGGAAAGTCAGATGCGACGGCAGAATTCCACGATCCGCGCCGCAAGCCCGGGCCGCGCGATGACGAGGTCGGGCTTGTTCGTGTCGGCGCAATTGTAGGTGAGCGGCGACCCGTCGAGCCGGCTGGCATGCAGCCCGGCCGCCAGCGCGACCGCGGCGGGCGCGCAATTGTCCCATTCGTGCTGGCCGCCGGCGTGATAATAGATATCCGCGTCGCCGGCGACGACCGCCATCGCCTTGGCGCCCGCCGAGCCCATGTCCGCGAGCTCGGCGCCGAGCAGGGTCGCGATCTCCGCCGCCTCCGCGGGCGGGCGCGTCCGGCTGACCAGCATGAGCGGGCGTTCGCGAACCGCCGTCGGCATCCTTACCCGATCCGAGCGGAACAGCCGCCCCAGGACGGGCACAGCGACCGCGCCGACCTTTGGCACGCCATCGACGGCGAGCGCGACGTGGACCGCCCAGTCGGGCCGCCCTTCCGAATATTCGCGGGTGCCGTCGAGCGGGTCGATGATCCACACCCGGCTGTGCGCCAGCCGCGCCGGATCGTCGGGGCTCTCCTCCGAGAGGATCGCGTCGAGCGGGCGCCATTTCGCGAGACCGGCCAGGATGAAGGCGTTGGCGACCTTGTCGGCGACATGGCCGAGCGCCGCGCCTTCGAGGAGACTGCTCGCGCGCTGTTCGATCAGCAGGCGCCCCGCTTTCTCCGCCAAATGCGCGGCCAGCTCCCCGTCGGTCAAAGCCCGATCCTCCCGCCCGCCGTTAAACAGGGTTAACGGCTTATTTACCATATCCCGTATAACTACCTTCCTGCGGGAGATTTTTCTCCCAAGGGGACATGAGATGATCTTGATCGTAGCCGCATTTCTGGCAGGCAAAGCGGTGCTGCCGCAGATCGATCGCAACGCACTCGATCTTCAGGCGCGCGCCGAGGCGCTGCAGCCGCGCGCCCGGCCGGCCCGGCCGGTGCGCCGGCCGGTTACCCGCCGCGCTTCGGGCGGCAGTCCGCTCGACCTCGCCGCCATCACCACGATCTGCCGCGCCGCGGGCGACCAGGCCGATCCGGCCGCCTTCATCAGCCGGCTGAGCACCGCCTATTCGCTCTCGCCCGACGACAGCGGGTCGTTGCGCTCCAGCTGCGCCGCCTATCTGGCCGGCCGTGCCGACGCCCGCCGCACCTCGAACTAATCCCCTTGTACGAATTAGGAGGCTTGTGCTTAGCTGCGCGTGAAGCGCGGGGGGCTGGGCATGAAGTTTCTGACGGTTTTCGGCACGCGTCCCGAAGCCGTCAAGTTGGCGCCCGTCCTTTCGACTCTAAAAGACGAAGTCGCTATTGAATCCTTGGTCTGCGTAACCGGGCAGCATCGGGCGCTGCTCGATCAAATGCTCGATTTCTTCTCGATAGCGCCCGATTACGACCTCGACCTGATGGTCGCCGGCCAGGCGCTCAATCCGCTCACGGCCCGCCTGATCGAGCGCCTCGACTCGATCCTGCTCGAAACCAGGCCCGACCGGGTGATCGTCCAGGGCGACACTTCGACCGCGCTCGCGGCCGCGCTCGCCGCCTTCCACCGCTCGATTCCGGTCGCCCATGTCGAGGCCGGCCTCAGGACCTACCGGGCCGACCAGCCCTTCCCCGAGGAGATCAACCGCCGCGCGATCTCCCTCGTCGCCGACATGCATTTCGCCCCGACCCGCGCCGCGCGCGCCAATCTCTTGTCCGAACGGCTGCGCGGCGAGGTTTTCGTCACCGGCAATAGCGGCGTCGACGCGCTCGACATGGTGCTCGCCCGCCTCGCGCGCGACGAGGCGCTCCGCGAACGCGTGGATGCGGCGCTTCCGGAAATCCCCGCGAACCGGAAGCAAATCCTCGTCACCGCCCATCGCCGCGAGAGCTTCGGCGCCGGGTTCGCCGCGATCTGCGGCGCGCTCGCCCGGCTCGCCGGGCGGCCCGATGTGGAAATCCTGTTTCCGCTCCACCCCAATCCCGCCCTGCGGGCGGCCGCGGAAGCGGCGCTGGGCGAGACGCAGCGCATCCGCCTGCTGCCGCCGCTCGATTTGCCCGCGTTCGTCGCCCTGATGCAGCGCGCCGACCTCATCCTGACCGATTCGGGCGGCGTCCAGGAGGAAGCGGTGACGCTGGGCAAGCCGGTGCTGGTGCTGCGCGACGTCACCGAGCGTCCCGAAGGCGTCCAGGCCGGCGCCGCGCTGCGCGTCGGCACCGACCCCGCGCGCATTCTCCACGCCGCCGAGGTGCTGCTCGACGCCCCCGCCGCGAGCGGGCGCTCGCAGATTTACGGCGATGGCCGCGCCGGCCGGCGAATCGTCGACGGCTTGCTCGGCCGCCCGGTCGACGAATTCGCCCGCAATTGGCCGCGGATTGAGCGGCTGCACCGGATGGGCTAGCCGTTCGCGCGGTGGACAGCGCGGATTTCCTGATCATCGGCGGCGGCATTGCCGGCCTCTCGGCGGCGGCGCGGCTCGCCCGGCACGGCCGCGTGCTCGTGCTCGAGGCCGAGGACGCGCTCGGCTACCACAGCTCCGGCCGGAGCGTCTCGTTCAGCCATTATGGCATCGGCAACGCCGCCGTCCGCGCCCTCACCGCCCACAGCCGCGGCTTCTTCGAGCTCCCGCCCGAGGGCTTCAGCCCGGTCCCGCTCAGCCGGACCTTCGCCTCGCTCTATTTCGCGGAGGACAGGGACCTGCCTGCTCTGTCGAGGCTCCGGACCGACATGGCCGCGTTTACCGACGCGATCCGCCTGGTCGACGAAGCGGAGATGCGCGCGCTCTGCCCGGTCCTGAAGGCGCCCCGGCGCGGCCTCTTCGACCCGACCGGCCTCAAGCTCGACGCCGACGCCTTGCTCCAATCCTTCGCGAGGGCGGTGCGGGCGGCCGGCGGCGAGATCCGCACCGGCGCGGCGGTCGCCGCGATCGAACGCCGGGGCGAAAGCTGGGTGGTGGACGGCCGCCACGCCGCGCCGATCCTGATCAACGCCGCCGGCGCCTGGGCCGATGCGGTCGCCGCGCTCGCCGGCGCGGCCCCGCTCGGGCTCGAGCCGAAGCGCCGCACGATCATCGCCGTCGACCCGCCTGCGGAAATGGACATCTCCGCCTGGCCGTTCACCCACAGCGTCGCGGGCGATTTCTACATGCTGCCCGAGGCGGGACGCATCCTCGCTTCGCCGGTCGACGAGGTGCCTGCCGATCCCTGCGACGCCCAGCCCGAGGATTACGACCTCGCGCTCGCCGCCGACCGGCTCGAACATTATACGAATGTCCCGGTCGCCCGCATCGCCCACCGCTGGGCGGGCCTGCGCACCTTCACCGCCGACCGGGTTCCGACCGCGGGCTTCGCACCCGACGCGCCCGGCTTCTTCTGGCTCGCGGGGCAAGGCGGCTACGGCCTTCAGACCGCGCCCGCAATGGCCGAGATCGTCGAGGCCCTCGTCACCGGCGGCGGCTGGCCCGTGCCCGGCGTCGCGCCGGAGCAAATCCTGCCGGAACGCTTGATCATCGCCGCCAAAACATGCTGACAGGGCCCCGATGACCGCCGAAGCGACTGCCGAGCCCCAGCGTCCACCGCAGCCGGCTGAGCCGGCTCAGCCGCCCTTGTCGCGGGTGCGGGTGGTGAAGCGGGCGATCAAGATCGCGTTGCTCGTCTTCGCCCTCATCCTCGCCTGGCTGATGATCACCGCGCCCTTGTCGCGTTCGCTGGGGCCGATCGCGGCGCCGAGCCTCACCATCCTTTCGGCCGAGGGCGAGCCGATCGCGCGGCGCGGCTCGATCATCGGCGAGCCGGTCGACGTCTCG